>DASUGI010000075.1:0-8117 GCA_036274115.1 Verrucomicrobiia bacterium | reverse complement strand
GCCAACCCGTAATCCGCACCGATAAAGGCAATGTTCCGAGCCACCGGGCAGGGCTCGGAAGAATGCGGGCGTGCGGGCCAGTATCCGGTTCGGGCGGTCGCAGAAATTTCTTGGCGGCTTGATTCGGGGACAAGATGCTTTACGGAACATAACTGCTGCGGTCGCATCCCTTTTTACCGAAAACGAACTGCGTGGTGAGAGTGAAGAACTCCAAAGCCATGCTTGGCGAACCGGGACAGCCGTACGAGGTGGGCAAGCGGTTGGGGTGTTGAGTCGAGTAGGTTGAGCTTTCCGCGCTTGAGCGGGTTCGTAAACCGAGAAGCTGCGCCAGTGCAAATTGTCTTGGCATGGCTGCTGCATTGGCTGGCGTGTCGAGTTCACTTGAGGTGGCCAAAAAGTTTGTGCCGCCGATTGAACCGCGCGGTATACGTGCCCAAAAACCATTTCATGCCGGCCACCAGGTTGCCCTGTGGCGTCTCCACGACCAGATGAAAGTGATTCGCCATCAGACACAATGCGTGCACCTGCCACTGGGTTTTGACGCAAGTTTCGCCGAGCGTTTCCAGAAAATGTTGGCCGAAGACAAGTCAGGTTGAATCCGCGCTTTTTTCTGCCACACTGCGCCCGCCATGCTGGCCCTGACCTTTCCCGCCAACGCCTATCTCGCGGCGTTTTTCAGCGCCTTTGTCACGACCTTGCTGGTCCTCCCATTGTGGCGAGCCTGGTGCATTCGGATCAATCTGGTGGACGACCCGGGTCACCGCAAAATCCACAGCACACCCACGCCACTGGCCGGCGGGCTCGCCGTGCTCACTGGCCTGTTGCTTCCTTTGTTAGGCGCCGTGGTGTTGCTCAAGCTCAACGGCGAACGCATCGCAAACGAAGACTTGCTGACGTACGGCATGAACAAACGCGCCTGGCAGTTGGTCGCAATTGCAATCGGCGGCATCGGCATGGTCGTGCTCGGGTTGCTGGATGATAAGCATGAACTGAAGCCGCTGATGAAATTCACCGGCCAATTCGCCATCGCCCTGTTGGTCGCGGCGGTGGGAGTGCGGATCACCCTGTTCGTTCCCAACGTCATCTTCCACTACGCCATCACGATTCTCTGGCTGCTCACGGTTATCAACGCGTTCAACTTCATGGATAACATGAACGGGCTTTGCGCCGGACTGGGCGCCATCGGGGCGGGTTGGTTTGCCATCCTTGCCGCGCTGCAGGGACAATATCTCGTCGCGCTCATCGCGTTTCTCACCTGCGGCGCGCTCCTGGGATTCCTGCCTCACAACTTTCCCAATGCCCGGGCGTTCCTCGGCGATTCCGGCAGTCACCTGGTCGGTTACCTGCTGGCCGTGCTCGCCATCCTGCCTCACTTTTATCATGAAGATCAGCCGCGGAAACTCGCCGTGCTCACGCCGCTGCTCGTGCTCGCCGTGCCCCTGGCGGATCTGGTGTGGGTCGTCATTCTGCGAACCCGAAAAGGCCAGCCATTTTACATCGGGGACACGAACCACCTTTCCCATCGATTGGTTCGTTGCGGGCTGAATCGCGCGACGGCCGTGATCCTGATTTGGATTTTAGCGGCAGCGATTGGCGCGCTGGCCTTCCTGGCCTGAAGTTCACACCGCCTTGCTGCCCGCGGCGATCGATTCCGAGAATAATCCCAGAACCTGAGTTCGGGACAACGCACCCACCAGCCGCATTTCCTCCAGGGTGCTGACCACCGGAATATTCTGTTGCTGACTGGTCAAGGCCAGATTGAACACGTCCACCAGGCGTTGATTTGGCGTCACACACCGGGGCGGGGGGCGCATCACATCACTGGCGATTACCGCAGCCAATTCGGGCCCGGCCCCAAAGTGTTCCTTCAAATCATGCAAAGCCACCATGCCGACCAGCCGTTTTTCCCGGTCCACGACGGGTAAAAAGTTGTTCGTACTCGTGAGAAACCGTTCCGCCATATCGGGAATGGACGTAGTTTCACTGACGGGAGTGACGGGAGCAATCATCACGTCACCCACCCGCTGTGCCGTGGCGGCGCCGAAGCGCATGGTTTCCTCCTCCGTCGCCAGGCCTTTGGCATGCAGCGGCGCCGTGTAGATGGATTCCTTCTCCAGACGGCCGGCGATCAGAAGGGACATCACGCAGCCCAGCATCAATGGCGGCATTAACGAATAATCCAATGAAATCTCGAACACCATGATCATGGCGAGAAACGGTGACCGCGTGGTTGCTGCCAGCACACTGCCCATTCCGACCAGGGCAAACGCACTCGTTGGCAGTTGCGAGGCAATGCCGAAGCGATGGAGCAATCCGCCGAAAATTGCTCCCAGACTCGCGCCCAGAAAAAGCGTGGGGGTGAACACACCACCGACAGCTCCCGAACTGACGGTTACGACGGTGGCCAGGAGTTTTGCCAGGAATAAACCAAAGAGCAGGAGCAACGCAAAGTGATCGGTGAATTCGTAATGAAGGATGCGATTGGTCGATACGTATCCGTTGCCCCAGACCCCCGGGAATTCAATCGCGAGCAATCCGACGATGACCCCGGCCACCGCCATCTTGACATAGATGGGCCAGGGGACGCTGTCGATCCTGACGGTCATTTGACGGATCATTTTCAAAAAGATCGCGCCGCACAGCCCGCCCGCGAGCCCGAGCAACACGAACCACGGCAGTTGCAGCACGCTGGTAAATTCAAACGGCGGTACGACATACCACGGTTCGATGCCGAAGAAACTCCGCGACACCATGGCCGCAATCACGGAAGAAAAAACCAGCGGCGCAAACAAGTTCATGGACACATTGCCCAGGACAATCATCGCGGCGAACACGGCGCCCGCAATGGGCGCGTTATACGCGGCCGAGATCCCCGAAGCCGCACCGCACCCAACCAACAAACGCAACCGGTAAGGCGGCCAGTGCGCCCATTGTCCGAGTTTCGACGCCAGGGTCGCGGTGAGTTGGGTAATGCCGCCTTCGCGACCGATGGATGCCCCGGTGCCGATACTCATCAATGATGACGCGGCCTTCACCAGGCCGCTGCGCAATGGTAATCTTCCATCACCGGCCACCACCACCTCCAGCATGTTGGTCGAACCCTGCCGGCCGACAATGCGCAGTCCCCAGTGCAAAACCAACCCCGCCGCCAGCCCGCCCAACGCCGGCGTCAACACTCGCTCCCAGGACACCATCATTTCCGCCACTTCCTCCGGAGCCCCCGGACGGCGCAAGAAGAACAGTTTGACGGCCTCAATGGTGTAAAAGAACACCAGGTTCACAAACCCACCCAGCACTCCAACGATTCCGGCAATGGCCAGATGTAAGGCTTCCTCCCGGAGAATGAACTTTTCGCGTAACTGAAGCGCCCGGCGCCAATGGCGACGGAAGAATTCGTGTGAACGTGCCACCAGCCGGTTGATCCTCGAAGCCTGCACACGAGAAGTTTACGCGCGGATTTCGCGTTTTCGAGTCCGGATTTTTCGGTCAAGGAAGCAGCTACATGGCGAGGGAAAAACAAAAATGGCTGACGAGGTTCAACGAATTTACCGGTGCCGAGTGGCCCGCATTGTTGAATGACATCAGCCAGTCCCGTTATACGCCGCTGATTGAGTCCGTCAACAGGCAAATTCTCATCAGCCTCCAAAGCGCTCAGGCTCAACAGGAATTTTCTGCCCGAACAAAAATTTTTTGCACTTTTTCCCACGGGCTTCCGCATTGAGGCATGAACCCACTTACAAAGTGGCGCCAACTATGAAAAAATCACTGCTCCTACAGCGTCCCTTCGGGCGCTGGCCCGTGGTGGCCGGCATCCTGATTGCCTGCCAACTTTCACTTTCGAGCGCCGAAGAAAAAATCAGCGACAGCGCGCTGGCCCAAATCCGGGCGTTGCAGGCGGAGAAGGCCTCTCGCTCCACGTTGCATCGCAAGCTGGATTCACAATTCGTATTCGAATTAAAACGCAGCCGAGGACAGGCGATCGCGGCCGGCGTGACGGAATTACGACCCAACATTGAGCGTCAGCCCGATGGTCGGGTGCTGGTGGATATCAATGCTGACGTGACCGCGCCTTTGCTGGAGGCCATCACCCGAAGCGGCGGGACAGTCATCCACAGCTCGCCTCGATTCCGCTCGATCCGGGCGCAGGTGGCCCTCGAGCAGTTGGAGAATCTGGCGGCGCACCCGAATGTGAAGTTCATTCAGCGGGCGTTGGAAGGTATCGCGCACACTGGCTCGATCAATTCCGAAGCGGATATTACCCATCGCGCCAATCTCGCGCGCAGCACTTTTGGCGTCGGCGGAGGCGGGGTCAAAATCGGGGTACTCTCCGATGGCATTCAATGGCTGGATTCATCTCAACACACCGGCGACCTGGGCGAGGTCACGACATTGCCCGGCCAACATGGCTCGGGCTACGAAGGAACGGCGATGCTGGAACTGATCAAGGACCTCGCACCCGACGCTGAATTGTATTTTGCCACGGCCTTGAACGGGCCGGCCAATTTTGCCGACAACATCCTGAGCCTGCGCAGCAATGGGTGCGACATCATCGTGGATGACTTCCTCTATTTCGCCGAGCCGCCTTTCCAGGACGGCATCATTGCGCAGGCCATCAACAGCGTCACGGCGGAGGGCGCGCTATTTTTTTCGGCAGCCGGCAATCAAGGAAGTGTCCGTCACGGCACCTCCGGCACGTGGGAGGGCGACTTTGTCGATAGCGGCCAGACGCTGGAAGAATACGGTGGAAGAATTCATGCCTTCGGCTCGACGAATTACAATATCGTGTTGGGCGGCGGCTACGGCGTGGACCTCTTCTGGGCCGATCCGGCGGGTGCTTCGACCAACGATTACGACCTGTATGTGTTGGATCCCAGTGGGTCATATATTACCCACATCTCAAATAATCCGCAGGCGGGCACGCAAGATCCTTACGAGCGGATCAACAGTATTCCTCAAGCCGGCTCACGAGTGGTGGTGGTTAAGAACAGCGGAGCGCCGCGCTTTCTCCGCGTCCAGACTCTGGCTGGTTTGTTGAAAGTTCGCACCAGTGGCGCCACCTACGGGCACGCGACGGCGACCAACGCTTTTGGGGTGGCGGCGGCCAGCGCGATGAATGCACATCCGGATGCATTCGACACTTCGGACCCGGTGGAGAACTTCAGTGCGGACGGACCGCGCCGGGTCTTTTTCCACGCGGATGGTTCGCCCATTACTCCCGGAAACTTCAGTTCGTCCGGTGGACACGTGCGACAGAAACCAGACATCACCGCCGCGGACGGCGCCATGACCACCGTTCCGCTTTCGGGATTTCGGCCGTTCTTTGGAACCTCCGCGGCCGCACCGCATGCCGCCGCGATTGCCGCCTTGTTGTGGTCGTACGACCGAACCCTCAGCCCCGCTCAAATTCGCACGGCACTCACCAGTTCGGCATTGGATATCGAGTCGCCGGGTTTCGATATCAACTCGGGCGCCGGCATCGTCATGGCTGATGCCGCGTTGGCCACGCTGCCTCCCAGACCGGTGATCGCCGCCGGCAACGCCACGTTGGTTTACGAAAGTCGTCCGAACAACGCCATCGAACCGGGAGAGACGGTCACCGTTGCGTTCTGGCTCACCAATCGCGGGCCGGCTGCCACCGCGAATTTGACGGCAACTCTGCTGAACACTGGTGCGGTCTCGTTTGCCAGTTCACCCCAGAATTACGGAACGTTGTCGGCTTACGGTGGCGTGGGCAGCCAGACCTTCACGTTCCTGGCCAATGGCAATTGTGGCGATACGGCCAGCGCAACCTTGCTGCTCCAGGATGTCGCCACGAATCTCGGCTCCGTCAAATTCAGCTTTCAACTTGGCGCGCCGGTGATCCTGCTCGCGGAAAACTTTGACTACGTAACGCCGCCAACGTTACCCGCAGGCTGGACGGCTACCTCGACCGGCGGAGGGCTTCCCTGGCGCACCACCAATTCCTGGAGCGATTCCGAATACAATTCGGCGTTTGTCCTCGGACCGGTCGGTACGGTCAGCGACAAGAGTCTCATCTCGCCGTCGTTTCAAGTCCCGGGTCCAGACGCCCAAATCAGCTTCTGGCAGAATAAAAAAATGGAATACGGGTCTGGCGGAGTTTTGGAGATCAGCACCAACGGCAGCCCATTTCAGGACATCCTCAATATCGGCGGAGCGTTTGTGGCCAACGGGTACGACGGATTCGCCAACTTTGGCGAAAGCCATCCGCTGGAAGGACGCTCCATCTGGTTGGGCAGCGATGCTCGCCTTCTAACCGTGGCAGACCTTCCCGCATCCACGGTCGGACAAAATGTGCGATTGCGATTTCGTTTTGCAACCAGCACCGGCGGCGGGTTCCCCTCCGGCTGGCACATCGATTCCGTGCTGGTAACGGCGGGCGTAGCCTGCGGCGCTACGACCGCCAACAACGTGGTCGTAAATTCCGCCAGCACCCCCAACTCAGTTGCCCTGGGTGGCAGTGTTGCTTACGCCATCAAAGTGGGTAACACCGGACCGGGCAACGCCACCAATGTCAACGTCACCAACACCCTCCCCTCCGGCTTCACCATCCAGTCAATGGACCTTCCGGCCGGCGTCCTCCTCGATTCTTCCAATGGGAATACGCTGGCCTTTTCCATTCCGACGCTATCGGGCGGGGAGAACAAGACCATCAACCTGTCCGGCGTTTTCAGTGCGACGGGACTCTTCACGAATCGCACCACCGTTTCGCGTTCGGATGGCGGGCTTAGCACCATCAGCAACGCCATCACCACCACGTGGGTAGTTCTGCCCGCAATCTTCGCCGACGACGCAGCCATTCTGGAAGGCGACGCCGGCACGACGAACCTCATTTTCAATGTCCGTCTTGCCACCCCGCCGTTCACGAATGCCTCAATCCGTTTCGCGACCGCCAACCAGACCGCCCTGGCGGGCCAGGATTATTTCAGCACGAACGGTGTTTTGACTTTCGCTCCCGGCGTCACCACTCAGAGCTTTGCCGTGCGCATCATCGGCGACCTGCTCAACGAAACGAACAAGACCTTTGCCGTGAACCTGTCGAATCCCACCAATCTCACCATCATCAAGGGTCAGGCCATCGGTACGATCGTCAACGAAGACCCGTATCCCTACATCTCCATCAGTGACGCCACCATTGCGAAGCCAAATTCAGGAACAACCAATATCATATTCAACGTGAGTCTCTCGTCGCCGAGCGGACGAGCGGTTTCAGTCACTTACTTCACGAGCGAAGCATCGGCGATTGAAGGGCTCGACTTCATTCCTACCAACAACATCCTCACCTTTGCGCCCGGTCAAACGAGTCTTCAAGTCCGCGTGACTGTGACCAATCATACCACCGTCAAACCCGCCCAGATTTTCAACGTAGGATTGACGTCTCCGACCTACGCCAAGTTGGATCGCAGTAGTGCCGTCGGAACCATCGTTACCGCCCTGCCCGGACGTCTGGATCATTTCAGTTGGGACGGCATGGCAGCGCCATCCAATGGCCTGCCTTTCGACGTCACGGTCACCGCCCGGGATTTCTTCGACAACGTCGCCACGAATTTCAGTGGCTCGGTGGCGCTGAGTGGATTTTCAATTCAGCAGTATCGCACTAATACGTTCTTTGAAAACGCTTCTCCAGTTACCAGTTCTGCCCCGGGCGCAACGTGCGGATACGCATTCACACCCAAGACCAACCTGTGGGTCACGCACTTTAGATGGACCGCGAACGACGCGGGTAAACTTTCTCTCTGGAAGAATGACGGCACGCTGCTGGTCGAAAAAGCGGTTCCCAGCAGCGCGCCCGGGTGGGCGGAGGAGCCGTTGACCACACCAGTGTTGTTGCTGGCAGGTCACACGTATCTTTTGACCGCCTACAGCCCCTTCCGCGTCCTCGCAATAAGTACGCCGACGTTTATTTCCGATCTCCCGGACGCTGTAATCTCTCAAAACTATTACGCAACATCAGACAAATTTCCGGACCTCGTGGATTCCCGCTTCTTTCGCCTCGCTGCGGACATTCGCTACTCTGTCGGCATTCCCACCAGCCTGCCGCTCACGCCAGCCAACAGCGGCAATTTCTCCAACAGTGCGTGGACCGGTGCCCTGACCGT
>DASUGI010000074.1:0-6951 GCA_036274115.1 Verrucomicrobiia bacterium | reverse complement strand
AGAAGGCGGTCCACCACTTTGGCGAACGCATCAGGCGACTTGTCCTCGAGGAACGAATTCACTTCCTCCGGCGTGGGCGGCAAACCAATCAGATCAAACGTCGCGCGGCGGATCAGTGTTCGCTTGTCTGCGACGGGATTGGGCTTCAATCCTTTTGCGTCCAGCTTGGCGAGAATGAATTTATCCACGGGCGATTGTGCCCAGGCAGCGTTTTTGACTTCGGGCACGACTGGCTTGGTGAGCGGCTGCCAGGCCCAGTGATCTTTGGCTGAATCTTTCCATTCCTTTTGCGCCAGTGTCGCAACGCGCGGGTCGGGTGCGCCCATTTTCACCCAGGCTTCGAGGTCGGCGATCTGTTCGTCCGTGAGCTTCTTGCCCTTGGGCGGCATCTGCAAATCCGCATCGGTGTAGCGAACGGCGGTGATGAGAAGACTCTTTTCCAGATTGCCGGGTACGACGGCCGGGCCGCTGTTTCCGCCTTCGAGCGTGGCTTCGCGCGAATCAATCAGCAGTCCGCCCCGAACTTTTTCGGCCGAAGTGCTATGGCACTTGTAACATTCCTTCGCCAGAACCGGCCGGATTTTGTTTTCGAAAAATTCGAGATGCTCGCGTGTCGGTTCAGCGGCGGCGCTGGAAACGGTTGTAAATGCCGCGATGAATATCGGCGCAAGAGCGGCGGTAAACCCGCCGCAGTCCAGACGCTTCGCGAGGTATGCAAACGTTGGGCAGGCGCGAAGCGTTTGGACTGCGGTAGCTTTAGCACCGCTTTCGGGCTGAGTGGTATTCAACGTCTCCTCCTTCACGCCATGATCCCTTTCACCACGTTGCCACTCACGTCGGTCAACCGGAAGTCGCGCCCGTTGTAGCGATACGTGAGCTTGGTGTGATCAAAACCAAGCAATGCCAGCACAGTGGCGTGCAAGTCATGGATGTGAACTTTGTTTTCCGTCGCCGCGGCGCCGAATTCGTCCGTCGCGCCGTACACCGTTCCGCCTTTCACGCCGCCACCGGCAAAGACCGTGGTGAACGCTTTCGCATTGTGGTCGCGCCCCGGATTGTCGTTGCCATTGCGATCCTTCACCGGTTTGCGCCCAAACTCGCCGCCCCAGATGACCAGGGTCTCGCCGAACAAATTGCGTTGCTTTAAATCGGCAATGAACGCTGCTAGTGGCTGGTCAATCTCTCTCGCGCGCTCCGGCAACCGATCTTCGATGTCCTGATGATGATCCCAGCCGCCGGCCCAGACTTGAACGAAACGGACTCCGCGTTCGATGAGCCGCCGCGCGATGAGAAGCTGATTTCCCTGACTGGTCCGGCCATAGGCATCACGTACGACTCCCGGTTCTTTGCTGATGTCGAACGCGTCCGTTGCCTCCGTCTGCATCCGGAACGCCATTTCGTAAGATTTCAGGCGCGCTTCGAGATGCGCGTCCTTCTGAAGATTCTGCGCGTGCAACTCATTAAGCTGCTGAACGAGGTCGAGCTGCCGGCGCTGCTCCTTGAGCGGCATGTAGGGATTGCGAATGTTCTCAATCAACTGGTCTACCGCAGTAATACGCGTATTGATGCTGACGCCCTGATAAACGCCCGGGAGAAATGACGATTGCCAGTTCGCACTGCCGCCGGGAGGCGGGCCGCCCGGACGCAACGAGATGTAGCCCGGCATGTTTTGGTTTTCCGTGCCCAAACCGTAAAGCACCCAGGAGCCGAGACTCGGCCGCGCCTGACGCGACGAACCGGTATTCATGAATACCGTGGCGACTTCGTGCGCTGGAATGTCCGTGTGGCAGGAGCGCACGACACAAAGGTCATCCACCATTTCGCCGAGCTTTGGAAAGACTTCGCTGACTTCGATGCCTGAACGCCCTTTTTTCTCGAACTTGAACGGCGATGCCATCGCCACGCCGTCCGAACCGGGGATGGATTGCCCATCGTACTTGGTAAGCAACGGTTTCGGATCCCAGGTATCAATGTGTGAGGGCGCGCCTTGAGCGAAGATATGAACGACGTGCTTGGCATTCGCCGGAAAATGCGGCTTGCGGGGCAGGAGTGAATCCGTCGCTGCGTCGGCGGCCTGCGCGCCGTTCAGAAAAGTTCCTTCACCAAAGAGAGCCGCCAGACTCAGCGCGCCAAACCCCATGGCAGCGCGGTTCAGAAATTGTCGCCGAGTAAGAAAATAATCCGACAGTTGCGCGGAATGCTCCTGCTTGTACTTGTCGTTGGCGTTCATAGGTCTAACAATAGCCATATTGACGGCGCTGGCTAGCTTGAGGTTTCAAGAAAGTTGTGTGCCGGATGCGCGACGATGATGCAAACCAAGAAGCTCAGAGGCGAATGTCAGCACTGCGGCCAACTGATTGAATTTGAGGCTGAGGCAGTTGGGACGACGGGGCATTGCCCCTACTGCGGTCAGGAGACGGAACTGATGCTCGCCCTTCCTCCCGACGAGGGCTCTCCCGCCCGGACCAAGGCCATAATCTTTACAATCGTTGTCCTGGTCATACTCGTTGTCGGCGGCGGCGGGATGATGCTGGCATTGAAACGCGCGCAACGGTTGAAAGCTCAAAAGCAAGAGTCCGTTGCCGCACCGGTTTCTCCTCAGCCTCCACCGGAACCAGTCGATCCGATCACGGCTGCGGGCTTTCGCGCGTCACCGGTGACGTTGGACAAAGGGGAGGGGAGTTCGATTGTTTATGCCGTCGGCACGATTGGCAATTTGACCAATCGCCAACGCTTTGGCGTGCGGGTGGAACTGGAACTTTTTGACGCCAGCAGCAACAAGGTCGGAAGCGCTTCTGATTATCGGGCCACGCTTGAACCAAACGAAGAATGGCGCTTCCGGGCGCTGGTCGTTGAAAAGAAAGCGGCCTCAGCCCAAATCGCGACGATCAAGGAGGACAAGTAGTTCTCCATGGCCGATCGGTTGCCCATTTACGATATCGAGCGGGACATTGTCGAATCGCTCGCCGCGACAAAACGCCTCATTCTTCAAGCGCCGACCGGCTCCGGCAAATCCACTCAAGTCCCGCAGATGCTGCTCAAGCATGGATTGCTGGGCGACGGCCAATGTGTTGTGCTGCAACCGCGTCGTCTCGCCGCACGAATGCTCGCCTCTCGTGTTGCTCACGAACTGAATGTTCAACTTGGCCGTGAAGTCGGCTATCAGGTTCGATTTGAGAATTGCGTCAGTGCGGAAACACGGATCAAGTTTGAGACTGAAGGCATTTTGCTCCGGCAACTCATCGCCGACCCGACATTGAAAGGAATCGCCGCTGTAATCTTCGACGAGTTCCACGAGCGTCATCTTTACGGCGACATCACACTCGCGCGTGCGCTGGACATTCAGGAGCAACATCGTCCCGACCTGCTAATCGTCGTCATGTCCGCGACGCTCGACGCTGACGAGTTGGAGGATTATTTAAGTCGAAGCGGGCCGACCCCTCACCCTGTCCCTCTCCCCTCCGGAAGGGGAGAGGGTGGCCGAAGGCCAGGTGAGGGGATGCCGTGCGCGGTTCTCCGCTCCGAAGGTCGCACTTATCCCGTGGATATCTCCTATCTTCCACATCGGCTCGGCTCGAATCCTCCGCCCCCGTGGGAACTTGCCGCTGATGCGTTCAGCAGTTTCATCAATAACGGCGGCAAGGGCGACGTGTTGGTGTTCATGCCCGGCGGTTTCGAGATTTCTCAAACCATTCAGGCGATTCGCAACGTTCCCGAATCGCGCGGCTATCTGGTCTTACCGTTGCACGGTGAGCTTTCCCCGCGCGACCAGGACGCCGCAGTGGCGCGTTACGACCAACCGAAAGTGGTCGTTGCCACAAATGTCGCCGAAACGAGCATTACGATTGATGGTGTCCGTCTCGTGATCGATTCCGGGCTGGCACGTATGGCCCGATACGATGCCAATCGCGGAATCAATACTCTCCTCATCGAAAAAATTTCCCAGGCCAGCAGCGACCAGCGTGCGGGCCGCGCTGGTCGAACTGCTCCGGGCAAATGCATCCGGCTCTGGTCGCGCCCGGAACACGACGAGCGCGCGCCACAGGAATTGCCTGAGATCAAACGCCTGGATTTATCCGAAGTCGTGCTCACGCTCAAAGCTGCGGGAGTGGAAGACCTGCGCCAGTTCCGCTGGTTGGAAAAGCCGGACGAGATTGCGCTGACGCATGCCGAGGAGTTGCTGATGGACCTGGGGGCGCTGCGTAGCCGCCGACGTGAGGAGGCGGATGCTATAACAACTGAAGCCCACCGCCTCCTGACCTCGGCGGCCACCATCACCGAACTCGGTCGCAAGATGCTCGCCTTTCCCACGCACCCGCGCTATTCGCGAATGCTTCTCGCCGCGCAGGAGTATGGCTGTGTTCATCAGGCGTGTCTGGTTGCGGCGCTTACGCAAGGGCGCGATCTCCTGTTGCGAGGGGGTGGCAAAGATGTGCAGAACGATCGTGACGATCTGCTGGGCGAGAAAGCCAGTTCTGACTTCTGGATTCTCATGCGCGCGTGGAGCTTCGCGCAGAAGAATCAATTCCGCCTCGGCGCCTGCCGTCGCCTTGGGATTCACGCCGTGACGGCGCGTCAGGTTGGTCCGCTGTTCGATCAATTCCTTCGCATCGCCAAAGAAGAAGGGCTCGACATCACCCCGCGCGACATCAAGGACGAGGCGCTGCAGAAGTGCATTCTCATCGGCTTCAGCGACCGCGTGGCTCGTCGTCTCGACCAGGGTACGCTGCGCTGCGAAGTGGTTCATGGCCGTCGTGGTCTGCTGGCGCGCGAAAGCGTGGTGAGCAAGGCCGAACTATTCGTCGCGGCTGAAATTCGTGAAGTTGAACAGCGCGGCGGTGAAGTGAATACCCTGCTCTCGGTTGCCACCGCCATTGAAGTGGATTGGCTCAAGGAATTGTTTCCGGATGACATCAAGTCAGAAGTGCGGGTTCAATGGGATGCCCAGGCCAAAAGGGTTGTGGCCGCTGAGTTGTTGCGCTTCCGCGACCTCGCGCTCGCTGCCAAACGCATTGACCCGCCGCCGGCCGACGCCGCAGCGCGCATTCTGGCCGAGGAGATCAATGCGGGACGATTGCTATTGCCGAATTGGGATCATCACGTTGAGCAATGGCTGCTGCGGCTCAAGTTGCTTTGCCAGCATTGCCCGGATTTGCAATTGCCACCGATCACGGATGAAGACAAGAAAGCCATCATCGAACAACTCTGCCATGGCGCCGTGAGCTACAAAGACGTGAAGGAACGCGAGGTAAAACCAGTGGTCATGTCCTGGCTTTCGCACGCGCAACGCGAGTTACTGGACAAGCACGCGCCCGAACGATTGACGCTTTCCAATGGCCGCACGCCGAAGGTGAGTTATGAAGAAGGCCGCGCGCCGTTTATCTCACTCCGCATTCAGGAACTTTATGGCGTGACGCAAACGCCGAAGATTGCGTTGGGGCGCGTGACCGTGGCCGTTCACATCCTCACCCCGGGAATGAAGCCCATTCAGGTGACGTCCGACCTCGCCAATTTCTGGCGTGAACATTATCCGAAGATTAAATCCGAGTTGCAGCGCAAGTATCCCAAGCACGAGTGGCGGTAAGGCCGCCTGAAAAAATCCCTCGCCAATTCATCGGCTTGGTTCAAATTGTCCGAGCAGGATGAGCTTCTTCGACAAACTGACGGGACGTTTGACGGCGCCGAAGCTGACGCCGGCACGAATTGCCATGGCGGTCTTCGTGGCGCTGGTCGCGGATGCATTGCAAATCCCATTGGCCGTTCCACCCGCACCCGAGATCATCGACGTGATTGCGATGCTCCTGACCGTGTGGTTGCTGGGATTTCACATTCTCTTGCTGCCCACGTTCGTGATTGAGTTTATCCCGGTTGCCGGCATGTTGCCTACCTGGTCCGCCTGCGTGGCGGCGGTCATCGTGCTGCGAAAACGCGAACAAGCGGCCCAGCCGCCCGTCATCGATGTGGAGTCGACGACCACCAGTTCGACACAGCAATCGTTGCCGCCGAAATCAAACTCGGTTCCGCCTCAAGCCCCGCCGCCCCGGATCAACCAAGGCGCGGCGAGCTCGGATTTGAATCCCTCCTGACCCACCATGAATGTCGAACCCATTCTTCTCGCCAGGAACGAAACCGAAATCTTTCTGCTGCCGGAAATGGCCAATCGCCACGGGCTCATCGCGGGCGCGACCGGCACGGGGAAGACAGTGACACTTCAACTACTCGCCGAGAGCTTCAGTGCGATGGGTGTGCCGGTTTTCCTGGCCGATGTGAAAGGTGATCTGGCGGGCATTTCACAACCGGGTGGCCAGTCCACTAAAGTTCAGGAGCGCGTAAAGGAACTTAAGCTCGACTACACGCCGTCCGGTTGTCCGGTCATATTCTGGGATGTGTTTGGCGAGAAGGGGCATCCGGTGCGTGCGACGATTTCTGAAATGGGTCCGCTGTTGCTCGCCCGCTTGCTGCAATTGAACGACACGCAAGCCGGCGTGTTGAACATCGTCTTTCGCGTGGCCGATGAAAACGGTTTGCTCCTGCTCGATCTCAAGGACCTGCGCGCCATGCTCCAATACGTTGGTGATAATGCAGCGCAATTCACCACGCAATACGGCAACATCTCTGCCGCCAGCATTGGAGCCATTCAGCGTAACTTGCTCACGCTCGAATCGCAGGGTGCGGACAAATACTTTGCTGAACCCGCGCTCAATCTCGACGACTTCATCCAGACTGACGCCAATGGGCGCGGTATTGTAAATATTCTGGCCGCCGATCGTCTCATGCAATCGCCGCGTGTTTATGCGACGCTGCTGTTGTGGTTGTTGTCCGAGTTGTTTGAACGCCTTCCCGAAGTGGGCGACCCGCCCAAGCCCAAGCTCGTGTTCTTCTTTGACGAGGCGCACTTACTGTTCAACGACATTGAGCCGGCGTTGCTGGAAAGGATTGAGCAAGTCGTTC
>DASUGI010000073.1:0-33276 GCA_036274115.1 Verrucomicrobiia bacterium | reverse complement strand
AGAGATAGAGGAGTAGTTGATGTTCATACGCCGGAAGAATGACCGCTCCGTGCGGCCATCTCCGGCCAGAAAACTCAAAATGAAATCAAACCTTCAACCCGCCTGCCGCGCAGCGGCTCAGTTCAACCAATCGCTGCAGCCCCTATGAGGGTAGTCAAGAGGGTCGTTAAGTTTTCCGCCAGGTTTTTTTCGGTGAGGGCTTCGGCGCGCGGAGCGGAGGGACGGAGCGGAGTCGCGCACGACAGTGGTAAGTCGAATGAACGTCAACTTCGCGTCTGTCAGACTCCAACTCCAACTCACCTTTTCATCTTAAAAGCTTTTTTCCTTTCTGAGTTTTTTCCTAGCGTCAGCGTGTGAGGCTTTGGTCGACCGGTGTCGCCGCGTTTTGTGTGTGGACCAACTTGCGTCCTCACCAGCTCCTATCCGAGCAGGTTCAAAATGAACCGCCCAACATGTCGTACTTGTTTGACAGCGGCGATCCGCCTGCGCCGAGGCTTCGGCGAGACAGGCCGGGGGCAGCGCCCCATCTAACCCACGGGCAGGCGTGGCACAAGGCCCTGCCTGCCAGGTGCACATCCATTCCCAGCTTAAGCATCGGCTTGGTGGGATCGATCACGGCGGTCGGCAGCGGCTGGCGCGGCGGCAAGTTGCGAGGTCGCACGGCAGCCACTGCGGGCTTGTCGAAGTCGGCGGTGCGGTTTAGGGTCGCGGGTGTCATGATGGGTTTGAGGATGTATTCTTTCATTGATTTGTGTGTTGGTGATTGGAACTACGTTCCCAGCGTGGCACCTTGTGGCGCCGCGTTCAACCCATCATGCCATCTAACGCCGGTGGGCGTTGTCAGTTCCGCTGACGCGGGCCACGTCGTTGTTCCGGCGTGGCTGAGCTTTTGTCGTTAAACGTCATGAGTCGCTATACCAAGTCGCGGCTCGTCTTGGTGGCTTCACTTTCCGCATTGACGCTTGTCGGCTGTATTTCCGACAAAGCAGCGGGAGAGTTTGGTTTGGCATTTAGTGCTCAGATAACCGCGCCGGATCTGATCTACTGCTCTCGGTCATTCCGTATCAAAACTCAGCGCTGGCCGAAGGATTACGCGGAGCTTTCGGAGTTCGTGCGACAGTCTGATGGTTACCTCTGGCTGGGCAATTACCAGCGAGTGAAGTTCACGCCGCTTCCTGAGGATGTCCTCCAAGTCAGCTTTGTTCCGAGCGGATCTACGAATAAAATGAAGATCAGATTGAATCTTGGACCAAACAGGCAATGACGTTTAACAATTCGCTGCAGCCCCGGTGAGCGTTGTCAGGTCCGCTGACGCGGGCCACGTCGTTGTTCCGGCGTGGCTGAGCTTTTGTCGTTGACCTCTCGCGTATGCTCGACGACCCACGCATCAAACGAGTCCTGAAACGATACCCAAAGGATGACCAATTCTCCGACGCCTCGATTGACGTGAGCACTTATGGAGATGCTGCGTTGTTGGAGGCTTGCTGTCGTGAGCACGTAGATGATATGTCAGGGCCGATTGAGTTGGATGACCATGCACTTGCTCACTTCGGACAACGGATGGGGATTGAGTTCGACCGCAGCCAATTTGATTACTTTCTTCATTCATACGTGCGTTCAGAGTTTTTCGAGACCTATTACGACGACCCGTCCGTGACATCACGTCCGATGTGTGAGGATGGGCCGCCAGCAAAGATTCCACGTCCGGAAGGGACAGAGTGGTGTGCTGTTCGCCCGAAGGATGGGAAGGAGCACTTTGAGCTTTTTTACATTCAGAAACCAGATGACGAGGTCTAACGAAACAAGATAGCTTTGGCCGGAGCGAGCGCGGGTTGCGGTGTGAACTGGAAGTGAGAGGTGGCCCGCGCGAAACCGCTGCAGCCCCTATGAGGGTAGTCAAGAGGGTCGTTGAGTTTTCCGCCAGGTATCTGGATTATGTATGCGCTCTCGTAAAGGCCTGACGAACAGTCGCTGTTGCATGAAGGTTTCTCGTCTACTTTTAGTGATTCTTGGCGCTGCTATGCTAAGCGGCTGCATGACCCAACGCGTTTTGGTTGTCGACGCCGCAAACCGGCCGATTGCTGGCGCAGTGGTCGAACCGATAAGTCTGAGCATCAACTACACGAAAGTGACAACGAGCGCGAACGGCAAGGTCGCGCTTCCACGCGTCCTCCAAAAAATCGAATGGGTAAGCGTTACCAAGGAGGGATTTAAGCCCAGCGGACCCGTTCCAGTGAGACCAGAAAATCCGATGGTTATTACTCTAAGCCCTATGCCATGAAGAAAATGCCTGACCATGCACCCCTCGTCGCAGCCGCGGCGGCGAAGTTATTCACTGCTCTGTGCGCCGGGGCTGCCCAACCGCCTGACGCCATTCCGGTTGAACAACTCGGATAAACTATCTTGTCGTCAATGCCATGGACGCTCTCAGGCCCATCGTTTCCGGACTTCTTGGAGCGGCGCTCGCATACCTCTTAGTTCGTTGGTTGGGACGCCGATTTCCGATTGGCCACAAACCGCATTCGTTATCCTGGTATGAGCAGCGGTATGCCTGGATAGAGAGAGAGAGAGAGAGTTTGCCTGGTGGCTTTTCTTGCGGGGCTTGGCGCTGCGTTGGCGCTCTACCGAACGGTTTTACCTGGTAACGACCCGCGTGGATTAGCTGTCGGGTTTTCGCTTGGGTGCTTTCTGGCAGTAACGCTTCTGGTCGCTATCACGTGCTTTAGTCGGGCCCTCTGTTTCCGTGAATACTGGGATTATCAGGAATTGAAGTATGGCGCCCGGAATGTTTTTGCTCTGTATTTGATACTGTCGATTCTGGTTGTTTCGATTTATGGTGCGCTTCATCTGCTCATCAAAGGCGTCTAACACGGCAATGGCAATTTGCTCGCTCCTCGTGCGCTGTCACACATACTGAACCCGTGACCCGTTACTCCCTCGCAGCGCTGGCGTTGCTCGCAATCCCGAACGCGACGTCGGCTTGCGAACCGGTTATTCCGCTCACCAGACTGCTCAGTAATTCGACATTGGCCGGACCAGCTCTGTTGACCGAATCCCTGATTTGGCTGGCCGTGGCGGTGGCGATCAAAAGCGGAGTGTTTGCCTTCTTTGAGCGAAGACTCGCCTGGCCACAAGCCATTCTCTTCATGCTCCTCGCCAACGTCGTGAGCACGATTCCAGGAATTCTTGTGGGTGCGTTCACTGGTTCGGGCACTGGCTTTGGTTTCGTCATCGTGTTGCCATTTGTGTTCTTCCTGGGTTGGCTGGTCCAACGCCGAACCGCCCATCGTCCCGAAGCTCAGCGTTGGCCCCGCGTTACGGGCGGCGGTGCAATGCTCGCGTTCGTCGGCTTTTTCATCGCATCCATGGTTTTGTACTACTCTGCGGAGAACGTGCTGAGCACAGGTTTACTGGCTTTTGAAATTCCTGTTTGTGACTTTGGTGGCCTGCAGCGGCATCGTGATTTCCGCCGTATTGGAAGAGAGCGTGATTGCCTCGGTGTCGCGCAAGGCGAAAGGCAACCTGTCCTTCTATGTTCCGGTTTTTCGCGCCAATTACATCACGCTTGGTGTGATCCTGCTGGTTGCTGCGCTGAAGATGCTGCCCCAACGAATGCGCTCACCTGGATTCATCACGTCGTGGCTTGAATCTGTTTTTGGAATAACTACCTGAACCTGCAGCGTTGCTCGAATGCGTAAGCGACAAAGATGAGCTGGTTGCCGTCTACGCGGCCGTTGCGCTTTCTCAACTGCCCTCGCGTCATGAATCCGTCGTGCCGGCCTTGACGAGCACCTGGAACGATCCACGGACCACAGTCCGGTTCGGGTTCATCCGCACGCTCGCCTGGCATACACCGCGCTCGGAGGTGGTATTGCCAGTTCTCACCATTGCTCTGAACGACCCCAATCCCGATGTGCGCCGTGAGGCCACCAACGCCATTCTCCAGATCGCCCCCGAAATCCTTACCAATGTTCCAGCCAAATAGAACCTCGCGCCTCTGCGTCTCCGCACCGAATCTGCGTCCATTTGAGTTCATCTGCCGCTTCACTCCTTGAGCCAAACCGATTTTGCAACTTTCCCCTCACGCCACGCTGGTCCTTTCGGCTACCTTTTGAATCGAAATAATCCATTGACCGGAAATGCGGCTGCGCTAGAGTGCTCGCACGTTTTGAAGTCAATGAAGCTTTCCATTACCCATCCGAACGGGATGCCGAAGCGCGCCGCATGGCTGCGCCAGGTAGCCTGTGCGCACCCGGCTGGTGGTGGGAGGTTGAACGCCTAGAATCAACCAGGTTTCACAAACCCACCGTCGGCCTTCGGCGGTGGGTTTTTCGTTTGCCCGAAACTGCCGGACGGAGACGGGCAACCAACATGAAAACTGAAACGACAACCGATTCACACCGCAACGCACCACTCTGGCTCGTGATTGCTGCATTTGCAGTGGTGTATGTGATCTGGGGCTCAACTTACCTCGGCATTCGTTACGCCGTGGAATCCATTCCGCCGTTCCTGATGGCTGGCTCGCGAAATCTCGTTGCCGGACTGTTGTTGTTCGCCTGCTCCTGCGTGCGCGAGAAAAGTGCCATGCCGTCGCGCCTCCAGTGGCGTGATGCTGCGATTGCGGGCACGTTAATGCTCACGATTGGCAATGGCTGCGTGACCTGGGCGGAGCAGATGATTCCCTCGGGCGTGACCGCCTTGCTCGTGGCGCTGACTCCGGTGTGGATGGTGTTGTTCGACTGGCTGCGTCCGAAAGGAACACGCCCCGGCACACTGGTGATTGCTGGGTTGGTGGTCGGATTCACCGGAGTGGCATTGCTGGCGCGAAAGAGTGGGCATGGAGCGGGATCAGCGTACGGCTGGGGGGTGGCCGCGTTGATGGCTTCCTCCATCGGTTGGTCGCTGGGGGCGATCTTCAATCGCAGCGCGAACAAGCCGGCCTCGCCCTTTCTGTCGGTTGCCATGCAAATGATGTGCGGTGGCGTGCTGCTGCTCATTGCCGCGGTGGCGAATGGTGAATTGAACCAGTTCTCGTTCGCTCAGGTGACGTGGTTATCGTTTGGCGCGTGGGCTTACTTGATGGTGGCTGGGTCGATCGTCGCGTTCACGGCTTACGTCTGGTTGCTGCATGTGAGCACGCCGGCGCGAGTGTCCACCAGCGCCTATGTGAATCCGCTCATCGCCGTGCTGCTCGGCAGCACGATCGGACATGAACCACTCTCGCGTGAAGTGTTCGTCGCCGGAGTTATGATCATCGCGTCCGTGGTGCTTGTGTTGCGCGGCGGGGCCAAGCCGGTTCCCGCAGCCAAGGCCAGTGAAGCGTGCGAAGAGCCCGCGTGAATTGACCCATGTCCTTGCGAATCGCTCAACATCTCCGACTCCTGCGCCGGGAAGTGCGGCCCACGCTGGCGCTGGCGCTGCCCATCATGGCGGGCATGGTGAGCCAAATGTTGATGGGCCTGGCGGACACCATCATGGTGGGTCGCGTGGGCGTCGTGCCATTGGCCGCCGCTTCCTTCGTCAATGCGGTCGCACATTTGCCGCTGGTCTTTGGCCTGGGATTGTTGTCTTCCATTGCAGTGCTGACGTCGCAAGCTTACGGCGCGCGAAAACCGGCTGAGGCCGGCGAACTTCTGCGATACGGCTTGATTCTCTCAATCGCGACCGGGCTGATGGCGATGCTGGTGGTGTTTGCGCTGCATCCGTTCTTGCATCGGCTGGGTCAACCACCCGAGGTCGCGTCGGCTGCGGGCACTTATCTGCTGCTGTTCGGCGTCTCGCTGTTTCCGGCCCTGGTCGCGCATGGTTGCAAACAATTCTCCGAAGCACTCAAACATCCGTGGGCGCCGACCTTCGTGATGCTGGGCGGCGTGCTATTGAACGCGTTCCTGAACTGGATTCTGATTTATGGCAACTGGGGCGCGCCGGCGATGGGACTCGAAGGCGCCGGCTGGGCCACGGTCGTTGCCCGGCTCGTGATGATGCTGGTGTTGATCGCCTATGTGGTGCGCGCCCCGAGTCTGCGAGTCTTTCAACCCATTCGCTGGCGCGCGGCACTTCACGGGGAGCGTTTTCAAAAGCTGCTTAAGATCGGCTGGCCCGTGGCCGGACAGCATTTGTTTGAGGTCAGCGCATTTGCGTTCGCGGCGATCATGATGGGTTGGATCAGCGCCGACGCCATCGCGGCGCATCAGATTGCCATCACGTGTGCGGCATTCAGCTTCATGTTTGTGCTGGGACTCGGCGCAGCGACCTGCATCCGCGTGGGACACGCTTACGGCGCGGGACAGTTCATCCGGATGCGCCGCATCGGATGGGGCGCCATTGGTTTGGCTGCGGGTATCATGGCGACGTTCGGCGCCATCTTCATGATCTTCGGCAAACCCATTGCGGGGCTGTTCATCTCGTCGCCGGCGGTCGTGCAACTGACGGCACAACTGCTCATCGTCGCGGCAGTATTCCAAATTGCCGATGGCGTGCAGGTGACCGCGATTTCGGCTTCGCGAGGATTGGCCGATGTGCGCGTGCCGGCATTCATTGCGGTATTTGCCTATTGGGTATTAGCGATTCCGTTGGGTTCACTGCTGGCGTTCAAAGCAAACTGGGGCGCCGTGGGCATCTGGACCGGCCTTGCGACCGGGCTGGGAGCAGCGGCGGTGGGTTTGGCCTGGCGGTTTCATCTGAAAACGCGCGAGACTTTCAGACGGAAACGCAGCAGCTCGCCGTCGTTGGGAGTCGCATTCCCGGAGCACGGCGCTTTGCCGTGACGCTCGGGGGAGATTAGGTATTAAGACTTTTTTCGAAGCATCCCTTATAGAAGTTAACTTTCATTGACGTTTTACTCATAGCGTCGTTAACTTCAAATCTTATGCGGGGCAATTCGCTCCGCGAGCCAGCTAACCTAACCAATGAGCACCGTGACGGGCATTTTCAAATCGTCACTCGGCCGGAAGTACATCATGGCCGGGACGGGAATTATCCTCTTCCTGTTTGTCGTCGGCCATTTGATCGGCAACTTACAAGTTTTGGGCAAGCCTGAGTTGATCAACACTTATGGCCACTTCCTCAAGAGCAAGCCGCTCCTGCTCTGGGTCGTGCGGCTCGGTTTGCTCGCCACGGTCGTGGCTCACGTCGTCACGGCGATTCAACTTTCCGTCGAGAACCGGGCCGCGCGCGGAACTGAATACGCCATCAAGCCCACCTACGGTTCAAGCTGGCAATCGCGCTACATGCTGTTGAGCGGATTGCTTGTGCTCGCGTTCATCGTTTATCACCTCGCGCACTTCACGGTGTTGCTGAAGATTGTCAATGGCGTCGGAGATTTCACCAAACTGCAGTTCACGCTGCCCGGCGGCATTGTCGCTCACGATGTTTACGGCATGATGATCCTCGGGTTCCAAGTCTGGTGGGTGGTGCTGTTCTACCTGATTGCGATGGGACTGCTGTTCGCGCATCTGAATCACGGATTGGCGAGCATGTTTCAGTCGCTGGGCTGGCGAAATCACGTCTGGTGGCCGCGCGTGCAGCTTTTTGCCAAAGTGGCGAGCATCGCGATTTTCATTGGTTACGCGATCATCCCCATTTCGATTTACTTGCGCATCGTTGGCGGCGAATACGGCAACCAGGTTCGACAGCAAATGATCGAGAAATCAGAAGCGGCGGGCGCTCTAACGGAGGAGAAGAAATAATATGGCCACGCTGAATTCCAACACTCCGGCCGGCCCGCTCTGGCAAAAGTGGGAGAAGTACAAGTTCAACACGAAGCTCATCAACCCGGCGAACAAGCGGAAATACAAGATCATCGTCGTCGGCGCGGGTCTGGCGGGTTCGTCAGCCGGCGCAACCCTGGCGGAACTGGGCTATGAAGTGCACAACTTTGTGTTCCATGACTCTCCTCGGCGTGCTCACTCAGTGGCCGCGCAGGGTGGCATCAACGCAGCCAAGAATTATCAAAACGACGGCGACTCGGTGTATCGCCTCTTCTACGACACCATCAAAGGCGGCGACTTCCGGGCACGCGAAGCTAATGTGCATCGGCTCGCTGAAGTCTCGGTAAACATCATCGACCAATGCGTTGCGCAAGGCGTGCCATTTGCCCGGGAATACGGTGGGTTGCTGGACAACCGTTCGTTCGGCGGCGCGCAGGTTTCCCGCACGTTTTACGCGCGCGGCCAGACCGGCCAGCAGCTTTTGCTCGGTGCTTACTCGGCGCTTTGCAAGATGATTGCTTCGGGCGGGGTGAAATCTTACACGCATTCGGAGATGCTCGACCTCGTGGTCGTGGATGGTCACGCGAAGGGCATCATCGTTCGCAACCTTCAAACCGGCGAAATCTCCCGGCACAACGCGGACGCCGTGGTGCTGGCGACGGGCGGTTACGGGAACGTTTACAACCTTTCCACCTACGCGCGCGGTTCAAATGCCACCGCCATCTGGCGCGCTTACAAACGCGGGGCGTGCATGGGCAATCCGTGCTACACACAGATTCATCCGACGTGCATCCCGGTAAGCGGCGATTATCAATCCAAGCTCACGCTGATGAGCGAATCGTTGCGCAATGACGGTCGCGTCTGGGTACCGAAGAAGAAGGAGGATTGCAAAAAGCGCCCGCAAGACATCGCCGAAGATGACCGCGATTATTATCTGGAACGCATGTACACTGCGTTCGGAAATCTTGCGCCCCGAGATATCGCTTCGCGCGCAGCGAAGATGGTTTGCGACGAAGGCCGCGGCATCGGTGAGACCGGTTTGGGCGTGTATCTGGATTTTGCAGATGCCATCAATCGCCTTGGCGAGGGCAAGGTGCGCGAACGTTACGGCAATTTGTTTGCGATGTATCACGAGATCACGAACGAAGACGCCTACAAGACGCCGATGCGCATTTACCCCGCCGTGCATTACACGATGGGCGGCCTCTGGGTGGATTACAACCTGATGAGCAATCTGCCGGGTTTGTTCGTGCTCGGCGAAGCGAACTTCTCCGACCACGGCGCGAACCGCCTTGGTGCCAGCGCCCTGATGCAAGGTTTGAGCGATGGTTACTTTGTCATTCCGGCAACGATCAGCGCTTATCTGGCGTCGCAAAGCCCGGCCAAGCGCCCGAAGACCGATCACGACTCCTTCAAGCAGGCGGAAGAAAACGTTCAGAGCATCACGAAGAAGTTGCTCGGCAACAAAGGCAAGCGGACGCCGGCAAGTTTCCACAAGCAGCTCGGCAAACTGATGTGGGAATACTGCGGCATGGCGCGTAACAAAGCCGGTTTGGAGAAAGGCATCAAGGAAATCGCCGCGTTGCGCGAGGAATACTGGAAGAATGTCAACGTGCTTGGTGGTGCCGGCGAATGGAATCAAAACCTGGAGAATGCCGGTCGCATCGCCGATTTCTTCGAACTGGGCGAGTTGATGTGCCGGGACGCGTTGCACCGCGAGGAAAGTTGCGGCGGCCATTTCCGCGAGGAATACCAGTACACCAAGGACGACCCCGAAGTGAAGGAGGGGATCGTGAACGCCGGCGACGTGAAGCGCCGCGACGACGCGTTCGCCTACGTGGCCGCCTGGGAATACGCCGGTTCACCGGACAAAGCACCGATCTTGAACAAAGAACCGCTCGTGTATGAGGAAGTTCACATGAGCACGCGAAGCTATAAGTGATTTACGATTTACGAAGTACGATTTACGAGCCGAAGGTCAGCGAACGTTTTTAGAGAAAGGCGACGTCATGACGAAGGAAGAAATGAAGGCGCGGACCAAGCAATACGCGTTGCGAGTGATCAAGGCGGTGCAATCATTGCCGGAAGATCGCGTGGCGAATGTGCTCGGTTCACAACTGCTTCGTTCGGGCACGTCGGTGGGCGCGAATTACCGCGCGGCCTGTCGCGCCAAATCCACGCCGGATTTCGTGAACAAGCTGAAGATCGTCGAAGAAGAGGGCGACGAGTCGTTGTTCTGGATGGAATTGCTCGTCGAGTCGGGAATCACAACACAGCAAAGACTCGCAGCACTGATGAAAGAAGGCGACGAGATTGTGTCTATCGTCGTGGCTTCACTGAAAACCACCCGGCAAAACAACTGAGATCAAGTGTCTGACGCCAACACAACTTTGTTTGAATCGCAGTTCATCGCTCATGTCCGCAAGTTGCGCGGGCACGCGGTGATTTTGGATTCGGACTTGGCGTGGTTTCTCGGAATTGAGGCGAAACGGATAGCGGACGCCTTGACGCGCCGGCCGGAACTGTTTCCCTCCGATTTTGTCTTTCAGCTCACGCCGGACGAGTTGCGGGGACTGGAGAACGAATCGCCCTGTCTAACATCCCACGGATTGACTCCGCGCAAACACCGTTTCGCATTCACCACCCATGGCGTAGGGATGTTGTTGCTGGCGTTTGACGATGACAGCTTTGCAATGGCGGCTATTCCCGTCCTTCGCGCCATCCAGAAGTTCTGGCGAGCAGAGGAAACCGGTCGATGCACCGCGCCGCTCGTAAATCGTACTTCGTAAATCGTAAATCAATATGAAGGTTAAATTGAAGGTTTGGCGACAGAAGAACGCGAAGAGTCCGGGCGAATTCAAGACCTACGAATCGCCGGCTTTAAACGAGAACATGTCGTTTCTCGAAATGCTCGACGTGGTGAACGAGGAACTCGCCAACAAGGGCGAAGACCCGATTGCGTTCGATCATGATTGTCGGGAAGGCATTTGCGGAACGTGTTCCTGCGTCATCAATGGCAAGCCGCACGGACCGCATCGTGGCGTGGCGACCTGCCAGACCTACATGCGCAGTTTCAAGGACGGCGACACCATTGTGGTCGAGCCGTGGCGCGCGAAGGCATTCCCGATCATCAAGGATCTCGTCGTGGATCGGAAAGCGTTTGATCGCATTCAACACGCGGGTGGTTTCATCAGCGTGCGTACCGGCAGCGCCCCGGATGCGAACTCGATTCCCGTTCCCAAGGAAAACGCGGACCTCGCGATGGATGCCGCGCAGTGCATTCAGTGCGGCGCGTGTGTCGCCGCCTGCAAAAACGCAAGCGCGATGCTGTTTGTCGCGGCCAAGGTCTCGCACCTGGGTCTGTTGCCGCAGGGCCAGCCGGAGCGTTACAAGCGCGTCAAAGCGATGGTGGACCAGATGGACGCCGAAGGCTTTGGCGCCTGCACGGTGACCGGCAGTTGCGAAGCCGTTTGCCCGAAGGAAATCTCCCTCGACTTCATCGCGCGCATGAACCGCGACTACGGGGTGGCGTTGTTAAAGGGCAAACCCAAGCCCATCTCCGGCGGCGGCGCGGGTTAAAGCTGGCTCGGCGATACGCCGACGCCGACAATGCTGCACGCCTGAATCACATTCAGCCCGAGCCGCCCAGCCTCCGCGAGCACTTCGTCAGACTCCGTCCCCGGGTTCAACCAGAGTTCATCACAACCCTTTGCCGCGATGTCCGGCAACACGTTCAACAACACCGGCGGCGGCAGATACACGCTGATCATCTGCGGTCGCAAGGGCACGTCGGTGATCGACTTGAAAGCCCGCAAACCTTCAATGGTTTCCTCCCTGGGATTCACGGGAAACACTTCATAACCCTGCTGAACGAAAGCACGCACCGCCTTGTTTCCGAACTTGGCGCGGTCGTTTGAAGCGCCGATGATTGCGACAGTTTTCATTTTAGAAAGATCTCCCTGACCAACCTCCAGGTCAGGAGTAAGAAGTTGGGCTCTCCGGTCCATGCAAAACTGAATGAAAGCCTCCTCGGCAACAAAACGGCACACCGGCTTGGGAAGACAATCATAGACCGCTCCGAAGAACTTCTGCACGAACTCGTCGTTCTTAAGTGCGCTCTGGATGGATTGGACCGGTTGTTTGATCAGCTGACTGGCAACGAGCCTTCTGAGCTGTGGCAGAAACGACTCCAGCAGTTGCGTGGTCGATGCGGTGAGCTGGCGCCGACCTCGCGCGGTAAAGGACCTCAACTTCGAGGTCATCTGCGACGCACTGCTCGCCACCGATTTTCCAACGGTCGCGAGTTTGTGTCTGACCACGTCCTCCAACGATTGCTGCGTTTGCTCTGGAAAAAGCGCGGATACCGGCAGCCATTCGTTCGTCGCTTCTGGTCGCCACGTGTCGGTTGTGCGCAAAAAGCCCGCATCCAAAAGCTCTTTGACTTCGGCCTTCGTCAACGCACCGAGTTCAATCTGCTCCCGGGCAATAATTACTTTCTGGCTCACGGCTTGGGTCGATTCCGGTATTTCTCGTGAAGCCGCGTGTGCCGGCTCTCGAGGCTGACTTCTTTTCCACCAATCCACATGCGCTTTACATTGGAACGAATGTCGAGAATGTCGCCGTCGGCAACAAACAATGTCGCGTCCTTGCCGACTTCAATTGATCCCAGCCGCTCGGCAACGCCTGCAATCTGCGCGGGATAAAGTGTCACTGCCTTCAATGCTTCGTCTGCCGGCAGGCCAAACGCCACGGCTTGCGCCGCCATGTAAGGCAGGTTCTTCACCAGCGAACCATTCCCACCTGGATCACCGCCGCCACTGAACGCGAGCTTCACCCCGGCTTTGCTCAAAACCGAGGGTGCGCTGAAGTTGACCGCATAGCCATCGGTCTCGCGGCCGGGCTGCGTAAAAACGCGGCCGAAAATCACCGGCACATTGTTCGACGCCAGCAAATCCGCCACGCGCCAGGCATCCAAACCGTCCGCGAGAATCATCTTCACGCCATTCGTGGAAGCCCAGGTCACGGCCGCCCGAATCTGCCGCGTTTCATCTGCGTGTATGGTAACCGGCGTTTCACCGCGCACGGCCGGCAACATCGCTTCCCACGCGGGCACGATCTGAAAGTCTTTTCCATTCTCCTTCGCTTTGGCGTATGCGCCGGCTTCGGCAAAAAACTCATCGATCTGCCGCAATTTCTCTTTGCGCTCCTTGTCCTGGTCCTCCAGTGATTTCCATCGTTTTGGATCGCGCATGCGCTCTTTGGGCGTGGTGTCGAGATTGAGGCTGGGCCAATAGATGTGGAGCGCCACTGCTTTCTTCACGACCATCTCTTCGGTCGTCCAACCGTCCAGTGCCATCAAGCCCGATTGCCCGGCCAGCACGGCGCCTGCGGGCACTGGCTCGAAGTGCGAGACGCCATTGGCCCGCGCCACGGGCAACAGCTCCGAATCTGGATTGACCGCCAGCCACGAGTAAACATCCGGCGTGTATTCTCCCACTTCACGGATGTCGAGGGTGGCGCGGACCGCATCGATTTCCGCGAGCCCCAAATCCGTGTTCAACGCAATCATGCCCGGATAGAGATGCAATCCGTCGAGGGAAATCTCCTTCGCGTCCGTGGCGTTAATGGGACTGCCGATGGCGGCGATTTTGCCATCGAGAACCAGCACCTGCCCGTTGGTAATCGTTACGCCCGAAACGGTGTGAACGGTCGCTCCCGTCAGCAACAACGTCTCGGCGCGCGCAGTCGGAATGAACGACGCGCAAACCACTCCAATAAACGCAGAGACGCGAAGGGCGCAGAGAGTCGCAGAGATTATTGTGCTCCTTTCACTTTGCGTGCCTCCGCGTTCTCCGCGTCTCTGCGTTTCTCCCTCAATCGTAAATCGGAAATCGTAAATCATAAATCAGCGCCCTCCTCCATGCAGTGACGCTCGACGCCGTCGAATTGATGCTCCAACGAAACCTGGAAGAACGAACCATCGTCGCCTCCGCCGCCATCCCCTCCGCTTCCACCGCCCGACAGCTTTTTCAGCTTCTTCGCCTTGGCGATCAGGTCTTCGCGCTCCCGCTTGAGGGCGGCGGTGCGTTTGGCGGCTTCGTCGCGGTCAAAGTATTTCTTCCCGTCAATCCACGTTTGCAGGACGACACTGCGCGTGTCGAGCGGATGTCCGGACCACACGACAAAGTCCGCGTCCTTGCCGGGTTCGAGCGAGCCGACGCGCTTATCGATGCCCAGTTGTCTGGCCGGATTGATGGTGACGAATTTGAGCGCTTCTTCCTCAGGCACGCCACCGTACTTCACCGCTTTGGCCGCTTCCGTGTTCAAACGGCGCGCCAGGTCCGAAGAATCCGAGTTGAACGACACCAGCACGCCGCGTTCACGCATCAGCGCGCCGGCGTAAGGAATCGCGTCATAGACTTCAAACTTGTAAGCCCACCAATCGGCAAAACAAGACGCGCCCGCGCCGTGCTTCGCGATTTCATCGGCAATCTTGTAGCCTTCGAGAACGTGTTGCAGCGTGCCCACGCGCACGTTGAAGCTCTCCATCGTGCGGAGGAACGCGAGGATTTCATCCTGCCGATAACTGTGGCAGTGGATGAACCGCTTGCCTTCGATGATCTCGCCTATCGTCTCCAGTTCGAGGTCGCGACGTGGCGGAACACCGCCTTTGGTTCGGAATTCCTGCCACTCCTGCAAATACTGCTGCGCTGCCGTGAAACGATTCCGATGAAACGTCGGCACGCCGGTGCGGGATTGAGGGAAGCGCGTGGTGTTGCGGTCGCCCCAGTTGGATTGTTTCACGTTTTCGCCGAGCGCGAACTTGATGCCGGTTGGCGCACCTTCAAACTTCATCTCTTCCGGACTCGCACCTTCGCGCAGTTTGATGATCTGGTTCTGGCCTCCAATTGGGTTGGCTGAACCATGCAACAGATTCGCCGAAGTCAATCCGCCAGCAAGCAGCTCGGAAATGTTCCTGGTTTCCGAGTTCACCACATCGCCGATGCGGCACATCGCGGAGGACGGCAGCGAGCCTTCGTTCACGCCGCCGAGAATGGCGGAGTGATTGTGGGCGTCAATCAAGCCGGGGGTGATGTGGCGATTCTTCCCGTCGATTTTCTCTTCCGAGCCCATCCAACTGAAATCAACTGCTCCAATCTGTTGGATTTTTCCTTCGGGCATCCACACTGAAGCATTTGTGAGAACTCCACGCGCACTCGAAGTCCAAACGGTTGCGTTCTGTACAAGTATGGCAGAAGGATTCGTAACTACCCCACGTCCCTCCAGCGGACTGCGCGCCACGCGTTTGTTCTGCAGTTCCTTCAGTTCCGCCTCTTTCTTTTCCTTCTCGGCTTTGCTCTTTGCTTCCTTCTCACCGTTCTCGGCATCTTCCTTCTTCGCCACTTCCTTCGCCGACTGCACATGATAGTTGCGACCATCCACCCACACTTCGCGAACACGCGACTCGGGATCGAAGTAGCCTTTGCCATCCACAATCGTCAAATTCGCGATCTTACCGGGTTCAATGGTGCCGAGTTGCTTGTCCACGCCGCAGAGTTTGGCGGGCACGGTCGTCAATGCGGCGATCGCATCCGTTTCCGACAAGCCTCGGTCCAGTGCGAGCCTCACGTTCTTGCGGAAGACTTTCTTGTCCTTCAACGAATAGGTCGTCAGCGCGATGTCCAATTGTTGCTGCCGCAGCAGCGCCGGATTTTCGGCGGCCCAATCCCAGGCCCGCAAGTTGTCGAGCGTCACTTGTTCCCAATCATCTTCACTGGGTAGCTTGGGTAAGGTTGGGAAGTCCACCGGGACAATAAACGTTGCTCCGGTTTCCTTCGCCAAGTCAGGCCGACGCCATTCCTGTCCGCACGAGACGATGGCAAAGTCCAGTTTCAGTTCCCTCGCCACGCGAGCCGTGCGATCCACCATCAAAGCACTGCCGGGCTCAAACAACACGCGTTGTTTGCCCTCAGCCGCAGGACCGAGCGCCTCCAGTGAAGGGTCAAACTCGGGACGCTTGCGGCTTTGCGGATTCTTTTGCCAGTCCGCCTGATCCAGCGCGTAGTGTTGTGCGTCGAAGAAGCTCTGTCGCACCGTGGCAATCGCCCCCATTAACGAACCGGGATAGGTTCGCTCCTCGCGATCTGAAGTTTCGAAAGCGACATGCTGAAACACGTCGGATTTCACAATGAGTTCGTTAGGGTTCGCCGCGGCCAATGACACCAATGCGCTCGTGCCGCGCACAACGCCACGCGCCGGCGCAATGACGGCGGTGGTGAATCCGAGTTGGCGCAAGGGATTAATGGTCTTCTCGTCCGGCGTATAACCGCGAACGGCACGAATCTCGGGTGTGACCCTGGAAACTTCGTAGCCCGGGCCGCGCTGGCCCGTGTCGGTGCGCTGGGCCGCAGTGCCGTAGAAATTGACGCCGCCCGCAGTGAACGACGACCGGTTTATCGCCTCGGTCGCCGAGGTGGAAACGGGTTGATTGGTTTGGCTGAGTGGCAGATAGGATTCGATGAAGCCGGCATAGATGGTCAGCCCGTTCATCGGCCAGACCCGCGCCTCCGGCGGAACGGAAACATTCTGGCCGACCGCTTCGATGTAACCGTCACGAATGACGATGGTCGCTTCGTCGAGAGTTTCACCTGGTTTGGTTACCACCTTACCACCTGTGAGCGCGTGGACGCCAACGGGTTTGGGGCGGAAGCCGGGGGGAAGAATGTCAGCGCTGTGAACGAAGGTTGTAAAACCGCAGGCGGTCAGAAACATCAGCAGACAAGCACCGTGGGCGAATGAACGGCTGTTCATGCGCCGGACAATAGCGGAGCCGGATAGCAACACAAGCAAACCAGTCATCCGTCTTCAAAATCGTTCTGGGTGCGAACGCGAGGCCACGAGGCAATAGGGCGGGCTAAGGCGAAGATCGGCTGCCCTGGCGCGTTGACCATCAGAGACAAGACCTGACTCCATCCGGGTTGGCCCTTAATTGCGCTGGACACGGAATTCTTCCTCCGGCTTTATGCCCGCATGCGTTCGCTCTTCCGCGCTCCACTTTTCCTGGTCGGGCTGATAGGGTCCGTCGCCGTGCAACCCGCCACTGCGCAAACCAACGCCGGTCCAGTGGACATCCAACCGTCGGCGCGTCTGCAAAAGATTGTGGACGGCGCGGTGGCCGGGGCGCTCAAGCAGTTTGCGCCGCAGAATCTGAAGGCAAACGAACTGGCCATCACGCTGGTGGATTTGAATGACGCCGCCAGGCCGACGTGGGCGCACTACCGGGGCAACGAACGGATTTATCCGGCCAGCGTCATCAAAATGTTCTACCTCGTGGCGGCGCATCGTTGGATGGAGGACGGGAAGTTGAAGGACACGGAGGAACTGCGTCGGGCGATGAAGGACATGATTGTGGATTCGCTCAACGAGGCAACCGGATACGTGGTGGACGTGTTGACGGAGACGACCAGCGGACCGGAGTTGCCGCCGGCGGAGTTCGACGCGTGGTTCGCCCGACGGCAGGTGGTGAACCGGTATTTCACGGCGCTCGGCTATCAGAACATCAACGTGAATCGCAAAACCTGGTGCGAAGGCCCGTATGGCCGGGAAAAGCAATTGGCCAATCAACCGCCGCCGGACCATCGCAATTGGCTGACCACTCAGGCGACGGCCCGGTTGTTCACGGAGATTGTGACGGGTCGTGCCGTCACGCCGGAGCGTTGCCGACAGATGATGGCGTTGCATGAGCGGCAACCCTTTGAGCCGAACGGCAACACCCAGTCGCGCGAATACACCGGAGCGGTGTTGCCGGCGGGTTCGAAGCTGTGGTCCAAAGCCGGCTGGACGAGCGAAGTGCGTCACGATGCGGCGTATGTCGAATTGCCAACAGGCGAACGATTCATCCTGGTGACCTTTACCGTCGGTCACTCGAAGGAGAAGGAAATTGTGCCGGCGGTCGCGCGTTTGGTTTTGACCGGCTTGCGGGAAGTGAAGTGAATTGAAATTCGTCACCATGGAACCGAAGAGTCGAGCCTCCACTTACCGCGTTTGGGCCAGCGAGAAGATTGTTTACGGCCCGTATACTTTGCCCACGCTGGTGGAGGGGGTGCGTCAGGGACGGGTCCAACCAGACACGTGGATCTACACGGAGCGACGCGGTGCTTGGAGCAAAGCGGCGTCAATGCCGGAACTCAAGCTGCTGTTCGACCCCACGCAGAGCCGGCCCGGACACATGGTAAAGGCCGTGCGCGCCGGAGTGAATCCGGACGTGATGCTGCACATCAAGGTGCTCGCCGGGTTCAATGATGCTCAGCTGGATTCGTTCGTGCGCTACATGGAGGTGGTGACGTTTGAACCGTATTCGGTGGCGGTGCGCGAGGGGGATCCGGGCGACGCGATGTATCTCATCCTGGAAGGCGAGTTGCGCGTGCGCGTGATTCGCCGGGGCAAGGAGTCCCTTCTGGCGACGCTGAAGGCCGGAGATTTTTTTGGTGAAATTTCGTTGCTCGATGAAGGGCCGCGTTCTGCTGATGTGGTGGCCAACGAGCGCAGCATCCTGTTGAAGATCTCCACGGCGTCGTTCGCAAAACTGCGGCGGGAAGCGCCCGCGCTGGCGGAGCCCTTTCTTCATGCGCTGGGCCAGATTCTGGTCGGCCGCCTGCGGACCATCAACAAACGCTATGTGGATTCGGTGATGCTGATGCAATCGCTTACGCCGATGCCGCACCGGAAGCCAGGCGGCCGCAGTGTCCGGATGGACCACGCCTGAACATTGCATTGCCGAAAGAGCCCCCGTAAATCTATGATTTCCGACCATCCGGCGGCCAACTTGACAGCGTCGGGTTCAACCCTATAGTGCGCCCAACGATGCATAGCGAAACCGGGATTTCAGCTTCGACAAAGGACGAGCCGCCAGCGCGGGCGCGCCTCAATTTACTCAAAGAATTCAACTCTGCGGGCCGTGGTTTTTGGCAGGAGGTGCCGGAATCCGATTGGAACGACTGGCGTTGGCAGCTCAAACACCGCATTACCACGCTGGAACAGCTTCAACGGCTGATGCCGACGTTGACGCCGGAGGAATATGCCGGCACGAAACTGGCCAACCACAAACTGGCCCTGGCCATCACGCCCTATTTCTTCAATCTGATTGATCCGGCGGATGAACATTGCCCCATTCGGCGGCAGGTGATTCCCCGTGTGGAAGAAACCCACACGGCGCCGTGGGAGATGACCGACCCGTGCGGTGAAGATTCGCATTCGCCCGTGCCGGGCCTGGTGCATCGCTATCCGGATCGGGTGCTGTTCCTGGTGACCGACCGTTGCGCCGCGTATTGCCGCTACTGCACGCGGTCGCGACTGGTGAGCAACGCCGCAGGCTACGATTTTCACCCCGAGTTCGACAAGCAGATCGCCTACATCGAACAACACTCGGAGATTCGCGACGTGCTGCTCAGCGGCGGCGACCCGCTTTTATTCAGCGATGAGAAGCTGGAGTATCTGCTGGCGCGCCTGCGCGCAATCAAGCATGTCGAATTTTTGCGCATCGGCACGCGCATTCCGATCTTTTTGCCGCAGCGCATTACGCCTGAGTTGTGCGCGATGCTGAAGCAGTTTCATCCCTTGTTTGTCAGCATTCACTCGAATCATCCCCGCGAGTTGACGACCGAAGTGCGCCAGGCGCTGGGACGATTGGCCGATGCGGGCATCCCGTTGGGTAATCAATCGGTGCTGCTCCGCCACGTGAACGATGACGTCACGACGATGCAGGCGCAGTTGCAAAAACTGCTTATGTGCCGGGTGAAGCCGTACTACCTGTATCAATGCGACTTGATCGCCGGCTCCGCGCACTTGCGCGCGAGCGTGCGGCAAGGTCTCGAAATCATGGAGCAGTTGCGCGGGCACACGACCGGTTATGCCGTTCCAACCTATGTGATTGATGCGCCCGGTGGAGGCGGCAAAGTGCCGGTGAGTCCGGAGTATGTCTTGAGCCGGAATGCCGATCGCGTGGTGATTCGTAACTACGAGGGGAAGATTTTTGAATACCCCGAAGCGGCGGATGGTTCACCGGCCTTTGACGCGCCCCGGACCATTGAAGAACCGGAACTGGCCTGAGAGCTGGTCGGCAGACGAGGAAGAATTTCATTTTCATCTGTCGCCAAGCCCGCAGAATAGCGGCCCGACATGGGTATGAATCTGAACGAATCACAGAAACAGGCGGTCACCGCGTGGGTGGCCGACGGAATGAAGCTTTCGGAAATTCAGAATCGGCTCGTCTCTGAATTCGGTTTGCGAATGACCTACATGGAAGTCCGGTTTCTGGTGGACGACCTGAAACTCAAACTCGCTGATCCCGAGCCGCCCAAACCCGCAACGCCGGCACCAACCTCGCCTCCTGCGGCAACACGAACCGATGACGCGCTTCCTGGTCCGGATGCCGAGGGCGTCGAGGATTCGCCATCGCCGGGTGCCGGCAAAGTCTCGGTGACCGTGGATCAACTCACTCGTCCCGGCGCATTGGTCAGTGGCAAAGTGAAGTTCAGCGATGGCGCGAACGCGGATTGGTATTTGGACCAAACCGGCCGGCTGGGCGTCGTTCCGCAGCAGCAAGGCTACAAACCTTCGGCGCTGGACGTGCAGGAATTCCAGATGGCACTGGAGCGCGAGATGGTGAAACTCGGTTTCTAATCCGCTCAAGCACTGAAAACACTAGCCCCCCGCTAGCAGGCACTTTGGGGTGCGATTGCCGGCAGGGGGCTTGTCGTTAATGGGTTGCCGGCACCTCAACTCAGATGCTGGGGGGCCGGGCCATTTCGTCGTCCAGGTTGGGACGAAATCCAATGTCCGCGGTGGAGAATTTTAGCTGGGGTTTTCCAATTTAAAGGCTTCTGAGGTTTCCGGGAGATCCGCGCCAAAGTGAAATCCATGCTCGTCCTGATAGCCGAACGGCGCGCGACTGGCCGCAACCAGTTCGGTCATCAAGCCCGCGGCAAAGACAGCCAGCAGAATGAGAAAGACAGTCATGATACCACCGGTAAAGCACGCGGAATACCACCGCTGATTGAAAGGCGGTTGGCTCGAATCCGAAGCGTCGTCTGTCTCAAATCCAGAAGGCCGATTCAGGCTGAGGCGCCGGGAAAACAAAAAGGCGCGGCAGAGCCGCGCCTCGCCCGGTAATTTTCGGAGAGCTTACTTGCCGGAGAGTTTGTCAATCTGCGCCTTGAGACCATCCGCCAGTGCTTGTTGCTCGGCCGACAGTTTTTCGCCGGTCAATTCTTTCAGCTTCGCCACGGCTTCCTGAAGTTTGCCGTCGCTCACCAGCTTCTTGGTTTCGTCGATGATACCCTGTGCCTTGGCATTGACTGGAGCCGCCACTTCCTCGGCTTTTTTCGCCACGTCTTTTGCCAGGGCCTCTCCGGCCTGCTTGACATCCTGACCCACCTTCTCCCCGCCTTCCTTGACGGCCTCCGCGGCGTTCTTCAATGCACCTCCTGCGTCGCTGGCGGCTTTGTCCAGGTCCTGCTGCGCCGCCGAATCCTTGTTGCAACCGGTGCTCACTATTAAAGCGGTGCCCAGGATCGCCAGTACGAGTTTGTTGGTTTTCATCTTAGTTTCCTTTCGAGGTTGGCTTCATTCTCCAATGAAGCATTCGGGTTTGTTGATGTGTCGTTCAAACTAACCGATGCGGCACGTTTGGCAAGCCGTCCGCGGCGAGCGACGAATGGCCGCAAACTTGCCTTGGCTGGCGGGCTGCGTGATACTGCGCCACGTGAACGATCCGGTCACAAAATTGACCAACGAACTGGTGGCCTCCTACGCGCGCGTGGGAGGGATCAATCATTTGGACGGCAAGAATCTGCCCTCCAAGCGAGCCATTACTTCGATCACCAAAGACCTGTTGCGCCTGCTGTTTCCCGGCTTCTTCGACGAGAAACCGATTCACTCGTCGGAAATCAAAGCGGAGACGGCCACGCTGCTCGACTCGTTGATCGGCAATTTCGAAGACGAAATTCGCAAGAGTCTTGAATACAATCCGCCCCCGGGCCTGGCCCGGAAGGACATGGCTGGTGAAGCGCACAAGCTGACTTTGCAACTGCTCGGCTGCTTGCCGCAGATCCGCGAAATCCTGCAAACGGATGTTGAGGCCGCTTACAACGGTGACCCGGCCGCGTTGAGCAAGGAAGAAATCATCGTGGCCTATCCGTTTGTTGAAGCCATCGCGGTGCAACGCCTGGCGCACGAATTGTTTCTCAAGCAGGTACCGTTGATTCCGCGCATCATGACCGAATGGGCGCATTCCCGCACCGGAATGGATCTTCATCCGGGAGCCACCATTGGCTCGTACTTCTTCATCGACCACGGCACCGGGACGGTCATTGGAGAAACTTCACTGATCGGCAACCACGTGAAGATGTATCACGGTGTCACCCTGGGAGCGCGCTCCACGTCGGGCGGTCAGCAGTTGCGCGGCAAAAAGCGGCATCCGACGATTGAAGACCGGGTGACGATCTATCCGGGCGCGACGATCCTGGGCGGCGAAACGGTGATTGGTGAAGGCAGCACCATCGGGGGCAACGTGTTTATCATGGACAGTGTGGCGCCCGATTCGCTGGTTGTTTACGACGGCCTTGATATGCGGGTGTTGAACAAGAAGAACCCCAAAGTGGAACTGGATTTTCAGATTTGAGCCGCGGATGGCGGGCAAATCCAGTCCTTGGAGCGAACATTTTTTCCTTTCTGTTCCCGGGAAAACGCCTATTTTGGCTGACGCTGACGGACGCCAAAGTAGCTCAGTGGTAGAGCAACGGTTTCGTAAACCGTAGGTCGTGGGTTCAATCCCCACCTTTGGCTCCACCTGCAAATAAAGGGGTTTAGCGCGCTTCTTACGGTTCTTAGTCTGCCATTACTTGTACTAGAGCAACATCTTTGCAACTTTCCATTGGGTTTGGGGACGGGGAAGACCCGGAAACCCGACCTTTTGAAGGATGTAAGATGGTCGCTACAAGAACAAAGTCCAAGCTCACCAACAAGGACTGGCCGCGCCTAGTCAAGGTGGGCAGAGGGGAAGTCACAGTCTATCGTCGGAAGAACGGCTACTTTCAGATCGCCAACTACGATCAGGAAGGCCGACGACGGTTGGAGTCCTGCAGTACGGAAGCCGACGCACTTGAGCGAGCGGAGCAGATCGCCACCCGGCAGAACGAGGCAAATGACCTTGCCGCTTGCATGACAAAAAGCGAGGCGATGGAGTACGCAAACGCGGTTCAGATTTTGAAGCCGCTGGGCGTATCGATGATCGGTGCGGCTACCACGGTCGCCGAATGCCTCAAGCTGGTCGGCGGGTTGATTGAACTCGGTGACGCCGCAAAGAAGTACGCCAAAAGCTACAAGCCGACGACGGCGAAGCGTGTCAGTGTCGTCGTCGCTGAGATGCTGGAGGTGAAAGCGCGCGACATGAGCACCGCCTACGTGGGCGATCTTAAGTCGAGACTCAACAAGTTCGCCGCAGACTTTGAACGAGACACTTGTAACATCACGACCGCTGAGATTCAGACTTGGATTGATGGAAAGCAAAAGCTCAGTTCGCAGTCACGGGCGAACTACAAACGGGTATTGTTCACCTTCTTCTCGTTCGCGATTGCCCGAGGATACGCTTCCGAGAACCCAGTTAAGGGCATTGATCCAATCAAGGTGCGGAACGGCGAAGTCGGAATCTTCACCCCGCTCGAAATCACGAGACTGCTCTCCGCCGCGTCGGAAGAATTCTTGCCGGTCTTGGCAATCGGTGCGTTTGCGGGTTTACGCAGCGCCGAGATCGAGCGGTTGGAGTGGAGCGACATTCAGCTCACCGAGAAAATCATCGTTGTCGGCAGGGACAAAGCGAAGACTGCGAGCCGACGCACGGTCCCGATAAGCGACAACCTCAGCGAGTGGCTAAGTCCCTACGCGAACTGCTCGGGCCTTGTATGGAAAGGGACGCACGAACAATTCTATGACGCGCAGCAGCAGACGGCGGCGGCAACCGGCGTAGAAGCTGACGTGACGACGAACACCGCGAAGACGGAGCCGATCGTGTGGAAAGCCAACGCGCTACGTCACAGCTTCATTTCGTACCGGCTGGCGGACGTCAAAAACGCTGCACAGGTCGCCCTCGAAGCGGGCAACTCACCCGGCGTCATCAATGCTCATTACAAGGAGCTCGTAAGACCTTCCGACGCATTGGCGTGGTTTGCAGTGAAACCTGAATCACCGCGCAACGTGTTGAACCTCGCGGTCGGTTGACTCATAGTACCAGCCATTGCCCGCTTGCTGCACGCTCCGTAACGGGTTCGTAATCTCCTTCCTGACCTCTCACCTGCCCTGCGTTTCCGTACTGTGCCGGAGGACGCTGGACCATCTTGCGACCTAAAGGCGGCAGTGCGCGCTAACCGCATAAAATAATCACAAAAGCCGATGGCCAGCCGTTGACATGCGTAAACGGTCGGTCTATTGCTAGGTCATAACGTTGACGACCTGCTGCAATGGGCAGCAGGGGGCTTCACGGAGCGGGACGCAAGGTCCCCCAACGCGGTGAATGGCGGAGAATACCACTGCTCCGCCGCAATCGTGTGAAGCATGAAAGATCAACAGTGCGCTCCCGCAGTAGAACTTCAAACAACCGAACCATTCGTCACCGACAAGCGCGGCTTCGGCAAACGCTGGGGACTCGGTCCCCGAATGATCGACAACCTTCTTGCACAAGGTCTCCCGCACTGCCGTATCGGGGTTAGAAGGGTGAGAATCATCGTCGCAGAAGCAGATCAGTGGATGCGCGAAAAGTACGGCACGAAGCGGCGCGGTGCAGTTAATTCTGTCGCAAAAGTATTGCACTCTAGCAAGACGGCCACCTCCAAACCCGAGTCGAACCCAAGCAGCAGTGGGGAACCAGTCGCCGTGAGCCGACGGTTAGCAAAACCATCCGGGGAGGCGGCATGAGCGCGATCTCTCAACTCCCACCGTTTCTACGCAAAATGCTGACTTCACCTCCGCGCGCTGGCGAGGGTGTTCACAACTGGCTCTTCCGCATCGCCCGGCACCTGCACGCACACCTAAACGCATTCGACATGATTGACCTGCTAGAAAGTTGTGTGCGGGGTTGCGGGCGACCAGTCAGTCGGAAAGAAATTCAGGACGCAGTTCAGGATTCCATCGCTTGCGCTTGGAGGCCCAACGGTAACGCCGGACCTGCGCCGTCTGCTGCCCCTACGTGGCCAAGCGTCAATCAAGAGAAGCGTTCGGCAATCACGCGAGGTTACGGAGGGCTTGCTGATCTGTGGGAGGAGTCGAAGCCGCGCGTTGAGGACAGCGAGGGGCACACCGAGATGATCATCGACCAGCTTTTCCCCGGTAACCCGCTCCTGTGCTGCGGCAAGTCCAATTCCGTGTTCAACACCAAGCCACGCAACGAGTGGCGCGGGAAGTTGTCGATGCTGGCTCTGATTGTGCCGTCGCCTATGTCGGCAATCACCGGCATGACCCAAGACGGCAAACAGTCGGAGCACGCGCTCAGCAACACAGGTGCGCGCCGTTTTCTAGTTTGCGAATTCGACAGCGGCACGGAGGACGAGCAAGCGGCGTTACTGCGTCACCTTGGTGAATCCGTGCCGCTGGTGTGCGTGGCTCACTCGGGCGGCAAGTCACTTCACGGCTGGTTCTTTGTAGCAGACGTACCGGAAGACGAGGTGCGCTGTTTCTTCAACTACGCCGTAAGCCTCGGTGCAGATAGGCGGTTGTGGACGCGTTCGCAATTTACGCGAATGCCCGATGGTCTGCGTGACAATGGACGACGACAGACCGTCTTCTTCTGCAACTTCACTGCGCTTGAGGTGGCACGATGAGTCCGCGTCCATTACGCGAAAAGCCCGGAATTGGAGATGTGCCCAGCGTGGATGCAGTAGCCGAAGTTGCTCATGCGTTGCCGCCTATCGTGGACGCGAGCGAATTTCTGACGGCTGAGATAACGCCGCCGCGTGAACTGGTTTGGGGGATTCTCCACCAAGGCTCAAAAATGGTTCTGGGCGGTGGATCAAAAACCTTCAAGACTTGGACACTTCTGGACTTGGCTGTCTCCGTCGCCACTGGCGAGCCTTGGCTTTCGTTTAAGACCGTCAGGGGCCGCGTCCTGTTTCTGAATCTCGAAATTCAACCAGCGTTCTTTCAGCGCCGACTCCGCGCCGTAGCTAAAGAAAAGAGCATCCTCCTCACGAAGGGGCAAATTGACGTATGGAATCTAAGGGGCCGTGCCTCAAGCTACCACTTGCTGCTTCCGCAGATCAACGAGCGTGTGAAAGCGTCAGAGTATGCGCTCATCGTACTGGACCCGATCTACAAACTTTACGGGGACACCGACGAAAACTCCGCTGGTGCAGTCGCGCGACTTCTTAACGCCGTCGAATCGCTCGCCGTGGAGTCTGGCGCAGCCATCGCCTTCGGTGCTCACTACTCCAAAGGTAATCAAGCGGGGAAGGAAGCAATTGATAGAATTAGCGGCTCGGGTGTGTTTGCGCGTGACCCAGATTCGATTCTGAATTTCACCAGCCACGAGGAGCGGGACTGCTTTGTGGTCGAAGCGACACTTCGTAACTTCAGACCAACTGAACCCTTCGTCGTGCGTTGGCTGTACCCACTCATGCGAAGGGATGAATCCCTTGATGCTACGAAGTTGAAGATGGCGCGGGGCAGACCAAAAGTCCACACGGTGGAGAAGATTCTTGAGTGCCTGAAAGGTGAAAGACTTGAGTCTCGTAAATGGCTTGAGAGAGCAAGTCTTGGATATGGTATTTCAAAGGCAAAATTCTACGAGCTTCTGAAGGAGGCAAAGAAGTTGCCGCAAGTGAAAAAAACCCCAGAAGGACAATGGTATTACGACAAGCGCGCAGGAGGTGACGTTGCGTCTTGAAACCATATACAAGACTCCAAGACCACACAGTCTTGCAACCCTATAGGGTTGCAAGACGGACTGGGTGTTTGGAGTTACGAGCCCCACCACAACCCACTCCATTGCACCGCGGCGGTGTGTGAGTGAGTTGGGTGTTGCAAAATTGTTGCAAAGGCAGATGCCGACACCTGCAAAACCAGAGTTTGAGCAGCGTGCACGTGCGGATTCGGGCTTTGCTGCCGAAGGTTTGCAGAACCGTTTTTGCGGTGAACGTGAGGTAAAACATGAACGAAAGCACATCAAGAATGACAACAGCAACGACACTTCCGGACAGGTTCCCGGCAACCCTCGACGACTTACTGCGCCTCCACGTCGCCACCGCGAACCTGAGCCGCAGTGAGCAGTTGATGCGCGTGCGCGCGTACGAGGCTGAAAGGTTGCGGGCAAAGTATCCCGGCGCGACCGACTCGGACATCAAGACGGTGTTCATCCAGCGCCAGCGTCAACCGTTCAAGGACGAAGCGGAGTGGTGCGAGTACGCTAGGAACTACGCGACGTGGTGGGCGGCGCATAGGGATCGTGTAAAGCGGTCGAACTCAAGATTGCTCAAGAAGCCTCTTGACCAACCGAACGGGGACGGGGGTTAAGCTGCCGACGCATGCAACAGATAGCGAAAGCACAGCGAGTACAGAAACAGAACGCCATGGCGGGACGCTACCGCGACGCCGTCCCAAAGGTGAAGGGAGGCGTGCAAGCGATCCTGCTCCGCCCGGAAGTTGTGGAGGGCTGGTCTTGGATACTCATGCGGGCGTCGTACGACGTGACCGAGTACGGCGACGACGAGACGCAGCGCGTCATCACTGACTTGGGACCGGATTCGGCAATCGTCGGCCTGATCGAGCGCGCAGGTGCGCGGCTCGCACTGCCGGAAGCCTACAACCCGGCGGACTGGCATCCTCTCCCGACGGTTGAGTTCTGGAAGTCGCACGTCACGGGCGAGCAACTACCGAACCCGTGGACTACCGACGACAAGAACGAACAAGCGTGGGTACGTCAGAACCTTGGCGACGCCTTCGCGGACGAACTGGAGATCGCGGCCAGGGGCGGGCGCAGTTACCATGAGGAGTTCGAACGTCGGGCCGAAGCGGAACTCGCCGCCGTAGTGAAGGACTTCCCGCCCGATGGCTTCAACCCCCATGTCGAGGCGTTCGACGGTGGCGACACGTCGCCGCAGGCAATCGAGTGGCACCAACACCGAGCGGAGGAGATTCGTCGCCTCGCGAAGGAGAACCCGCCGCTCAACGCGTGGCTCAAGAAGACCGCGCAGCCGCTCTACCCGAACCCGTTCGAGGCGAACCCAGCCTACAACCTCACGCTGCAGATGATGGTGAGGAAGTCAGACGGCGCCTTCGCGCGTCACCTCGAACGCACCGCCGCGTGGAAGTCGGCCCAGTTGAACGCCGAGCTGCTGGAAGCCGAACGCGTGGCGAACGAGGCGCGCAAGGCTGCGGAGCAGGCGAAATTTGCAGCGCGCCAGAGGCTACATGGTGGCCGGTGACTCCGTTCGGTCGGACGCGGGCGGCGGTGTCGCCCCGTCCGGCTGTTCTTAACAACGAAAGATCAATGAGCCGTGGCGTTCAAGAAGGGCACAAGCGGAAACCCCAGCGGCAGACCACGCGGAACGACCGACCGCCGCAGCGAACTGCGGGAACAACTGGCTGCGGAAGGTCCGAAGCTGCTGCGCAAGCTGGTCGCACTGGCGAAGGGCGGCGACGTGGACGCGCTGAAGTTCCTCGTCTCGCGCCTCGTCCCACCGGTGAAGGAGCTGCCGGTCTCGGTGCAGGGCGACGGAACGCTCGCGGCGCGCGGCGACCGTGTCCTACAGGAGTGCCTCGAAGGCCGCATCGCCCCGGACCAAGCTGCAAACCTGTTGGCAGCCCTCACCGCTCAATCCAGACTGGCCGAGCACACGGAGTTGGAGAAGCGGATGGCCGCACTGGAGAAGAAGCTCGATGAAACGTATGGCCCAACGCCTCAGCCGCGCTGAGGTCAGACTCCCCGAAGAACGCAGCGACCCTTGGATAACGCAATGGCTCAACCATCTCGTCCATGGTGGACCGCCACCCGCGGGCGAACCGCCGCCCGGTTGCGTGGCCAGCGACCCCGAGGTGCTCCGCAACCTCGAACTCATGTACGGCGGGCGTGATGGGTCGCACGCGAAGACCGGCGGAACTTCGACCTAGTCAGTCCGGACCAAGTATCAGCCGACACCCGAGCACACCCTTCCGTCCTTCCGCGTCGCCGACTCGGCGTAGTGTCGCCCTCGCGGCGGTCATCCCGAAGTGAGTCTCCAGTTCGACGAAGTAGTTACCGCCCGCCTCCGTAGGGACGTTCAGCGCCGGACCGCTCTCGGCGGTGTACGAGGCGACGACGTGGTTCCCTGGCTCGACATTGACGCGGGCGAACGTCCCCGAGCCCACGGTGCCGACCAGTCGCCCATCAACAGAGACGGGAACCGCCACACCCTTGCCAGCAAAAGCTGACTCCCTGAAGACGTAGATGCTAGACTTGCCCGCTGGCGGCTTAAACGACTTGGCAGCCCGGTCTGCACTGGACGGGGCTTCCTGAACGGAGGCGCAGCCGGACGCCAGCGCTATTACCGCCGTCAGAGCGATCAGGGTTCTTCCCACAGGACAGTTCATGCGAGATAGGCATAGTGCCGCGGCGAACCGGTGTAAAGCAATTCATCACGCATACGTGATGACTATTTTGCGAGCGTTCGCGGGTGCAACGACATCTGGACCGCCAGCTAGCGAAGTTCCTAAGGAAGGCGCGGGGCGACATGTCCTATGCCGTCTTTGCGAAGCGGATTGGCGTCTCGCACACCACGCTACACCGCATCGAACGAGGCGAGCAGCACATCACGCTGGACAAGTTGGAGACGATCTTGGTGAAGCTGAAGGTCAGAATGAGCGACGTGTTCCCGGACGAATTTCTAAGGTTGCCCTGAGCGGCGCGGACAGCCACAACCCAGCCCAATCGGGGGTTTCTAAAAAACGGTTTTCGCAACCGTTCCGGTCAACGTGGCGATTTCCCACCCTTGCGTGGGTTTGGCTCAGGTTTAGCGGTCACCGACTGACATCGGTGCAACAGAATTCCCTGCACCGCTTCGCTGAATACATAGCCAAAGCGTCCAGCGTCCCTCCGGCACGCGTTAAGACCTAGCACGGGGGTAAGCTCAGCGAGTCAGCCTCAAAAACGCGTGGCAGAGCGCGTAGCAAGCGACGGTGAACGCTGCCTCTCATGGCCCCGATAGAAAACGCTTGTCAAGAAGCTCGCAACTGCCTACCAACTGTCGCAGCTAAACTAACTGGGAATCTCGGGTCATGAAACTGATAGCTTCCTTCGCCATCACAGCACTAAGTTTGTCCTATCTTATCGCCGGTCCTATACCGCGCGCCCCCATGTGGCCACCGCTGCCTGAGTTGGCGAAAGTTACGCATCGCGAGTCGTTTGATGAAGTGTATTTCGCCGGAGTGAGCAATGCGGTGGTGACGATCCCAAATTATGGGGCGCTGCGGGCGTCGTGGTCGGGTTACAGCTTAGAGCGAGTTGGTGTGGTGACGCCGTTTGTGATTTCTGGTTTGGGCGAAACAGGGCGGGTTCAGGTGGCAACCGATCAAGGTGCGTTGCGATTCTGGTTCCGGCCCTATTGGAATAGCGGAACTGGGCCAGGAGCATCAGTACGGTTGGCAGAGTTGGCGGCAGTCGAAGGCTCGCAGGCAGCGGTGCTCTGGTTGTTGCGCGTGACGGCGGATGGAACGGGTTCGCAATTGCTCGGGCCGGGTGGAAGTGGCGTGTTGTTGGCAGCGGACATTGATTGGTCGGCGGACAGTTGGCATCAGATCGTTCTCAACTACGGCACGAACGGAACGGAATTGGTGTTGGACGGTGAATTGGTCACGAAAGGCGATGCCACGCTGGCCGTGCCAGCGAGCGTGACGCGGCTGGTAATGGGAAGCACACTGACTGGTGAGTTTTCGGCGGGTGGTGAGTTAGAGGAGGTGTATTGCTTTGGGCGTCCACTGCGGCTGGCGTTTCATTATCTGCCGTTTGCGAGCATCGCAGCAACGGGGCCGATGAGCGAGGAGGAACTGGCGTATCGGCAGGAGCTGATGGAAAAGTGGAAAGCTTTGAAGGCGGAGCAGGCTAAGGCGAGCGAGGAATCGGGCGGCGGAATGGAGATGTTGCGTCTGGGAGGACCGTCCGCCAATTGCGTCACAAACGGCCCAGTCTATTTGACCAACGTGCTCGCTAACTTCACAACCAATGATGGCTGGACCGTGTACTTCGACATCGCGGGCGGGACGAACGGAGTAGTTTACGATATTTTTTCGACGCTAGAGTTCGTCGGGAATGACATCACGAACTCGATTTGGACGTGGCTGGAGACAGGCATGACGTGTGAAACGCACTACTACACCAATCAGCCAACGAATCAGGTGTTTTATATTTTGACGGTGCCGGGCGCTGACCGTGACGGCGATGGTCTTTACGACGGTTGGGAGTGGAAGCACTTCGGCACACTGGAGCAAACCGCTTCGGGAGATTTCGATGGGGATGGAGTGAGTAACGAAGATGCTCATACATCCGACGACAATCCGAACAACCTCCGTTTCTCAATCGTGGTCACGAATAATTACGTCCGCACCAGTGCATTGCCTGTGACCCTTGGAATGGTGACTGGCAAGGCGGAGACGATGGCCGTTCTGGTGGACAACACCAACTTGCAGTCTGCCGTGTGGACGACTTTTGCAACCAATTCGCTCGTTTCCTTTGCGGCAACCGAAGGGTGGCACGATGTGCGGTTTGGTTTGAGAGGACATTGCGTCACCAATGAAGTCTGGAGAACCTTGCAGGTAAAGTATGATGTCACGCCCCCGGTGGTCGTGCTCACGAATCCCGATTTGAACGGCGGTAACAAACCGATTATTCAGTTGCGAGGATATGGCAACGAGCTTTTGGGAGACATCACCTACGACATCAGCAATGCCGCCGGTGTGACGACGAATCAGGCGGGCTGGGTAACGGCTCAAGATTACACAACCAATGGGTTTGCTTTCATAACCAATCATTTTCAGTGTTACGATGTAAGCCTTGCCGATGGCACGAATGCTTTCTCTCTAAGAATAGCTGATCTGGCTGGCAACACCACGACGACGAACTTTGCACATGTGTTGGATGCGAGCAGCGATGTCACGCCTCCATTGATTACGCTGAAGTGGCCCCAAAACGGCCAGGCATTATCTGGCTCTAATTTTGTCGTGAACGGCGTGCTGGATGATTCGACCGCCACGATGAATGCTGAAGTTATTGATGCCAACGGACTGACCAATAAGGCGGCTGCTTCGGTTGGGCGCAGCGGAATGTTTTGGACCGAACCACTGCCTTTGATGCCGGGAACCAATCTGGTGCATCTGGTGGCGACCGATTACAAGGGCAACAGCAGCAGCACAAACATACTGCTAACGAAATCCGCGGTGACACTCACAGTGGGTCAAGTGTCCCCGGAAGAACCATTGCAATTCCGTGCGAGTGTGACAGGAACAATCGACACTGCGGGTCTGGATGTCTGGGTCAACGGCACATTGGCTACGGTCAGCAACGGGACATGGCAGGCGGTGAACGTGCCACTGAACGTGAACAACGTGCGGGTGATGCTGGTTCAGGCTTATCCGACCGGCAGCAACCCATTGACGACTCCAAGCACGGCCGAGTTGAGGGAAGTGTCCAGCGCACCGCCCCGTGTGCAACAGACCGGGTGGTACTTTAACCAACACTCCACCGCCACACTACAGGATCTCAGCTCCGGTTTCTTTTTTCTAGAAACAGAGATCAGTGCAGACCATTGGACCGAAGGCATCGGCGGTGAAAAGAAATATTACAGACGGAGACAGTTTCTCGTATCCGGCAACACTTTTGAATGCACGAACTACGCGAGTCTTCCAACGAATATGATGGGCCTTATTGAAGGTTTCCCAATTCAAGACACCTGCTACGGGCTTACCAACGCAACGCTCAACCCGTATTTACTGCACTTTGAAAATGTCGTTGGTTCAGACTTTTCGCGTGTTGACGCGACGACCACCTTGTTTGCTAATGGACAGGATATTCCGGGCGCAACAAGGGCCGTTCTGCTGAAAGTTCAGGCATCCGGCTATGACGGAGCTTTCACGCCTGAAGAAATGTTGCTTGATGGAAAACCCCTTTCCCCGAGTGCCGAGGATCCGTTCACTGGAGAGGCGATCGTCACGGTTGCGCAGGGCGCCACACGTACTGTAGCCCCACAAGTGCCATCGGCGCTCGACTACTTCAATTGGTTCTTTCAGACCGAAGAGCTGAAGGTAAGAGTCTATTTGGGTTCCGGCACGAACGACATCGCGGGCAAGACCAATACCGTAATCGTCGGTCAGAAGATCGAGCTACGATGCGAGTTGTCCCACACAAACGTGCCCGTCACTAGTGTAGTGTCTCTGAATTGTCTTTCGTAATTCGCGAGTGTTGTGCCAGAGCCTCCCGTGCTCGGCGAATCTTTTCCAGGATTGCTTTGCCGTCGGCGCGCCATTCATAACGCTGCGGTTTCAAGTTGCGTTGGGC
>DASUGI010000072.1:0-4804 GCA_036274115.1 Verrucomicrobiia bacterium | reverse complement strand
ATCACCGCTGACGCCCGGAACCCAGAGAGGCCGCCCGGTAAGGGACGGCAAGATATCCACGCAGGTATCGGCGGGCAGAGTTGGGGATAGCGCGTTGGTGGAAGGAAACGCGGCCTCATTGAAATTGTAACTGACAATCGTACTGGCGTACGTGCCTTTGGGGTTGGCGGAGTCGGAGTCGAGGTCGCCTGCGGCAATCGCCGCGTTATGAATGCGGATGCGGTCGTAGGAACCGATAAGCGTGTTGTTCACGCCTTCCGAGCCCATGCTGAGATAGGTGTGTTGAATCGGGCGGGCGCGCAGATTCGTATTTGCCACGAAATTGTGATTTCCGTTGACGTAGAAGTCCACGCCCGTGCCTGGCGTCCACGCTGCGGCCAGATGCACCCATTCATCGGCCGGAATGCCGCCAGCCGCAGCATTGGTGATGTCCGCCAGACCAAACAGGGTGAACACCTGTCGACCGCTCTTGAGACCCATTTTGTAGGAATTGCCGTAAGCAACGATCCCTTCGTTGGCCTTGGAAAAACTGCCATTGATCTTCACCCACGCTTCCACGGTGATCGGACCGTTGGTGATGTCGAGCACGCGCGTCGTGTCAGTGGCCATCAGGAAGCCGTTGCCAAGATTGGAGAACGAGCCGTCACCCGCTTGCGCGGAAGGAGAATCCGCTTCGAGCGCCACGATGTCCGTGGCCGGGTCTACCGCAACCGTCCCGAGAAAGCCGCTGAGGGTGGTGGCGGTGTTCGTAATGCCGCCGCCCGAGCCTTCATCGAATTTAAAGTGGAATAATTCGACGGCAGACGCGGGACGACTCAGCAAGGTGGCCACCATCACGGCGACCGACAGTATTTTGGAGAATGCTTTTGGGTTGTTCATCGGCGTGTGAGTTTGAGGGTTGCGAAATGGATGCGATAAAAGGGAATCATTTCTTTCGCGAGGTGCGTTCCATCAGCCAAATCAGGTCCTTGCTGTTGTTGGCCGCAACCCGTCCGGTTGGGTTTTTGGTGAGGAACGGCGCGTCGCGCCAGCGTTTGGTTTCCGCATGGCCATCCACAAACGACAACCCCGACGCATTGCCATGCTGGATGCCCGGATGATCGATGATTTCCATGCCACGGGGATTGTCGTAGTTGGCCAGGTCCACGACAAAGTAGGCATCATTGATGAGAGTCGGTCGTTCATCCATGATGACCCAGGTCATCGCCGGACTCGATACCTGGGTTAGTTTTCGGAAAAGCTGGAAGTCCTGATGAAACCCTTGCCACATTCCATAGTAATTGGGTGAGGTCGCTCCGTTGCCGCCGACAAGGTAATTCATTGACATACTGCGCACCTTCACGGTGGGGTCACCGGGACACTTCCAGATCTTGTGACTTCGCCCCAGGTAACTCGCCAGCGGGCTGACATCAAAGAAGCCGGTGTTCTCCGGGTCGGTCGCCATGCTGCCCTGCACCCAGGTATGGGGCGTCAGCAGCATGGAAGGGTTATCGCCATAGGTGGTGTTGGTTGAATTGCCGCCAAAGGAAAACAGGAGATCGTCGCGGTTGTCTTCGGCATACATCCGCCAGGACAACATGAGCTGGCGATGATTGTTCATGCAGGAAATGCCCTGCGCTTTTGCCTTGGCCTTGCTCAACGCGGGCAGAAGCATCGCCGCCAGGATGGCGATGATGGCAATCACGACGAGGAGTTCAATCAAGGTAAACCCCTCGCGCCGGCGGCGAGCGTTGGCAAACGGCATCATCATGGCTGGGCGTATGAACTGCATCAGGGTCAACTTACTTCACATCTTCGTTTGGTTCTGTAAATCCCGCGTTCACGGGAGTCGTTTCCCGCGCCGCCTCTAGAACAAGCGCTCCTTCAAAGCCTTGGCCACCGCGCCCGTGCGCGTGTGAACATGCAATTTCTGATAGATATTCCGCAGATGCGTGTCGATCGTGTGATAACTCAGTGACAACTGTTCCGCGATCTCCTTCTTGATCAAGCCGCGCACCATCAGTTCCAGCACCATCTTTTCCCGGCCCGTCAAACCGTAGTCGGCATGAGGCGCAGCCAGCTTGGCAAACATATCCAATACCGAACGCGCCACCCGCGAGTTCATGGGCGCTCCCCCTGCCAGCACCTCCTGAATCGCGTCGGTGATTTTACCCGGCGCCGCGGTTTTCAACAGATATCCCGATGCACCCGCGCAGATGGATTTGAACACCTTGTCGTGGTCATCAAACATCGTGAGCATGATGATCTGAGTGGCGGGTGCCGCCGTCTTGATATGCTGGATACCTTCAATACCGCTCATACCGGGCAGGCCAACATCCAGCAGGATGACCTCAGGTGGCGTCGTCGTGTGAAGTGCCTGCAAGGCTTCTTCACACGACGAGAAAGTACGAGAACAGTCCAGGCTGCTGCTATCGCGGATGACCCGGGCCAACGCCTCGCGAAAGGCGCTGTTATCTTCAATCAGCCAGACATTCGTAACTGGGGCCCTAACGCTCATGATCAACCGGTAGCGCTAAGCTATCTGATGGAGCCCGGACAAACCATCCCGCATTCATGTGAGGGTCAATGACCTGACAACGAACGTCCTTGTCGTTGCCCCGTAATGCCTACCGCGATGAGCAACGTGGTGCCGCGTTTCGGCGCGCTATCCACTTCAACCCGCCCTCCTAATTGCCCCAGGCGCAAGCGCAGGTTTTTCAGGCCGTTGCCGCTGTTGGAGTTTTGGGGGTCAAATCCCACGCCGTCATCACGAATGCGCAGGTGAAACTCCCCGCGAACCGCGCGAACTTCGATGTCCACCCGACTGGCCTGGGCATGCTTCACGATGTTATGAAGTGATTCCTTGAAGACCAGGAACACGTCCCGCCGAAACTCGAGAGACAGTTTCACGTCGTCCAGTTCATCCGGCGTCTCGAACCGATGTTCGACTCCACTCAACATCGTGGCCGCGACGTCGCGCATGCGGCTCACCATTTCCGGCAACGTGTCGTAGTCAGGATTAATGAACCAGACAATTTCCCGGATGTTTTGCGCGGCCTGCTGCGCGATGCGATTGATCTCGCTCAGTTCCGTTGGTTTGGCCGTGGCAGCGGCGGAGTCCCGCTGTCCCAACTGGCTCAACAACGCGATGCTGGCCACGCTGCTCCCAATGTCATCGTGCAGGTCAGCCGCAATGCGCATTCGCAGTCGTTCAATCTGGCGAAAGCGGTTCGCCCGGAAACGATAAACGGCGTAGGCGGCGCTGGCGACGGCAACCAGAAGAAATACTTTGAACCACCACGTCTGCCAAAAATGCGGGGCCAGCACAAAATTAAGTTCCGCTCCGGCTTGATTCCAAAGCCCGTCACGATTGCAAGCAGTGACCCGGAAACGGTATTCCCCCGGCGGCAGATTGTTGAAATAAACCGAGCGACGATTGTCCGCGTCGACCCAATCTGGATCGCGTCCATCCAGTTTGTAACGGAAGCGTACGCGCTCGGGCACCTCCAGACTCAGACCGGTATAATGGATTTCCACATCGCCGCGACCCGGCGGAATCTTCAGCAAAGTGGCGGCTTTCTTTGGAGGTGTGTATTGATTGCGGTTGGCGATAATCTCCTCGATCAAGACCGGCGGCGGCGCTGAGCGACGTTCCGTTTCCGCGTCGGGATCAATGACGGCCAATCCTTTGATGGTCGCGAACCACAACCGTCCATCCCGTCCTTTCCAAGCGGCAGGTTTGGCAAAATCATTGCATTGCACCGTCACCAGGCCGTCTTCGCGGCCATAGGAAATGCAACGCAGCGCGGAGATTCGTCCGGCGTCCAATTCGTCAAAGTCACTGAGGCGAACGCGAAAAATTCCGCGGGTGGATCCGAACCATAACCAGCCGGACACCTCAAGGATTTCGCCGATCTGCAAACTGGGCAGACCGTGACTGAGATCATACTTGGAGAGCCGGCCATCGGGGTGGCGCCGCTGCAGTCCGCGCCCGGCCGTCCCAATCCACAGATTGCCTTGTGAGTCCGGCAACAGACAATTCGGACGCCCGCGCCACGTGCCATCGGTTTCGGTGACGCGCTCAAATCCATTCGTGCTGCCGAGGAACACGCCCTCGCTGCAGGCAACCCACAATCGGCCCGCCGCATCTTCCGCGATGTCCCGCACGATGGCGTCCGAAAGAAATTTTTGTTTCGCGTTCCAGCTCAGCAGACCGGTGTTCAGGCCGAACCACAATTCTCCCTGGCAATCGCGATAGATGACCCGCGTCGCGTCGTTGGTTGAACCCGGTTCGGGGGGATACGGTTGGGTGAACCTGCCGTTCTGCCAGCGGAAGACCCCGCCTTCATAGTCCTGTCCGACCAGGATATCACCGTTGGTGTCTTCGAAGACGCACAAGAGATTATCCGCCGTCAAGGCATTCGGTTGCGGGTCTTCCTTGGAGAAATTCTCAATCGTGTCGCCATGCAACCGGGCGAGGCCGCCGCCCCACATCGTGCACCAGATGTCGCCGTGCCGGTCTTCAATGACCGACATCACATTGTTGTGCGCGAGACCATTGCCGGTGGTGTAGGTGTGAAATCTTCGCGCCCGCAATTGGCTTAATCCATCCCGCGTGCCGACCCACAAATTACCCTCGCGATCCTCGAACATGCAGCGCACCCGTCCGTACGAACTGCCGTCCGCCTGATACTCCACAAAGAATTTCCCGTCGTGCCAGCGACTCAGGCCACCCATGCTGCCAATCCAGAGGTTGGTGCGCTGATCCTGAAACAGCATGGTTTCGTTTTCATCGGGCAGTCCATCACGCCGGGTGTAAAGCGTA
>DASUGI010000071.1:0-32199 GCA_036274115.1 Verrucomicrobiia bacterium | reverse complement strand
CGTCCAATTCGGATTGACCAGGTCGTCGGTCGCTTCGATTTCATAGGTTCGGGCCGTCGCCCCCAAACCCCGCATCAACAGCGAGCCATTACCTTGATTATCCAGATACAGGGTCGCGGGCCGGTTGGCCACGAACTCCGGTGTGAACGTGATCATATTCGTGATGGTGATGCTTTCGCGCTTGGAGGTGCCGGTGATGGTAAAGGGATAACAATCCAGCGGCATGGGGGTGGAGCAAGTGACCGTCATCGTGGCGGTCTGCGCGGAGAGCTGGTTGCCCACGAAGCGCAGCACGCTCGGGGAGAAGGTCACGGTCACCCCGGGCGGGAGGTTGCCCGCGGTGAGTGTCACCTCCAGCAGCCCGGCGCCGCCGCGGCCTACGGTGCTGACACTGTAGAGCACGGTGGTGTTGGGGTTGGTGGTGGTGGGCCACACGGGCAAAGCCGAAAGCGAGATCAGTTCCGACATGGCAAAACTGCGGCTGGTGGTCAAAGCCATGAGCAACCCGGCCAAAATTGTCATTACGCGATTCTTCATACTTTTCACTTTGTTGTTAACCTTTTGTGGCAACACGATTCCACAGGCGTGAAAAACGGAAATTGGGCCGCCTCCGGAGCGTGTTACCGGGAGTGACCGGACTGTTTACCCGGGGACTCCCCGGGCACAAAAGTGCGTAGAGTCACGGACGAATTTAGTCAGCCGCGTAACCTTTTAACGCGCGCCGACCTGCGTCGTCGAAGCGAGCAACAGCGTTTTAAAGACTCCGCGATTTGACAGCGTGCCCGGATTGTGGCTGACTGGCGTTGCGCTACAGGGCGCATCCGGGTCCGCGGAAAAGGCTGAGCCTACCTGCCAGTTGTCGGTGCAACCAAAACCTTGATGCTGCCTGCCCGCGGACCTCAGGCGATAGCAGAAAGGTTATATGTCAAAATCACTGCCTTCGCGGCCCAGCCTGGAGCAACTCCGGAATCAGGCCAAAGACCTCCGCAAACAATTTGTCGCCGGTGAAGCTGCCGCCGTGCAACGAGTCCGCCAGTTTCATCCGGACTTCGCGGGTTCATCGCCAAAATCCAACGAGCCCCTCTCCCCATCGGATGAGAGGGAGAAATCCTTTCGCCTGCACGACGCGCAATCGGTCATTGCGCGCGAGTACGGGTTTGCGAACTGGCCCAGGCTCAAGGAACACGTCGAGTCCATCCTGCTGGAAACAGGCGAGCCCCTGGACTTGCTCAAGCAGGCGTTTCACGCGGACGATGCTCAGTGGCTTCGGAAGTTGCTGGCCCGTTATCCTCAATTCAAAGCACTAATCAACGAACCCATCGGCCCGTTCGATTCACCGGCCATCATCAACGTGCGCAGTCGTGAGATGCTCGACGTGTTGCTCGAAGCCGGCGGCGACATCAACGCGAAGAGCCGTTGGTGGGCCGGCGGATTCGGATTGTTGCACCATGCCGAACCAGAACTGGCCGCCTACGCCCTTCAGCGTGGCGCCACCCTGGATGTTCATGCCGCGGCGCGGCTCGGAATGCTGGACAGGCTTCGCGAACTTGTGTTTGCCGATCCTCAGCTCGTTCATGCGCGCGGAGGCGACGGGCAAACGCCTTTGCATTTTGCCAGCACCGTTGAGATCGCAGCGTTTCTGCTTGAACAGGGAGCGGATATTGACGCCCGCGATCTGGACCACGAATCCACCCCGGCGCAATGGATGATTAAGAATCGCCGGGAAATCGCGCGGTTTCTCGTTCAACGCGGTTGCCACACCGACCTCCTCATGGCTGCGGCCCTGGGCGATATGAATCTGGTTCGCCGACACCTCGAATCCGATCCCCAAAGCATTCACCTGCGGGTCACCGAGGAATTCTTTCCGAAGACCAACCCGAAGGCGGGTGGGACCATCTATCAATGGACGCTGGGCTGGTACGTCTCACCGCATGACGTTGCCAGGCAATTCGGACACGAAGATGTCTTCGGTCTCCTCATGGATCGCAGTCCGGCGGATGTGAAATTAATTGCGGCCTGCTGGGCGGGCGACGAAACCACCGTGAAATCGTTGCTCCAGGAGAAACCCGGAATCGTTGCCGCTCTTTCGGACAATTATAAACGCCACACCGCTCGTGCGGCCCGCAACAACAATCCCGCTGCCGTGCGATTGATGCTGGCCGCCGGCTTGCCGGTGGACGCCCGCGGGCAACATCTCGCCACGCCATTACATTGGGCGGCCTTTCAAGGCAACGCCGGGATGACCCGCGAGATTCTCAAATACAATCCACCGCTGGAGGTAACCGACGCCGATTTCCGCAGCACGCCGCTGGGCTGGGCCCTTTACGGCTCGGAAAATGGCTGGCACTACGACGCGAGCGACTACGCCACCACCGTTGAATTGATTCTTAACGCCGGCGCAAAGCTCCCGGAAAAGTTGAGTGGCACTGGCGCGGTAAAGGAAGTGCTCCGACGATTCGGGGGTTGAGAATTCTCCCTGATCTAATGCCACGATGCCGAGGGCGAAGCACCAGGAGAGTCGCCGACCTTCTGGTGCACCGCCGCAACGGGCAGGCCGAACTTCTTCCGAACGGCGGGCGCCGCGACGGCTAATCCCACCACCACCACGCCCGACATCAGGGTGGTAAGGAACGCTATCACGGTCAGCCGCCGGAAGACGCGCGAAGGCGAGCTGAAGCACGCATAGAAAAACGTCATGACGGGCCCCAGCAACAGCAAGGTGAGCAGGATAACGGCGGCTTTCGTTCCGCCCGAATGTTCCTTGGAAATGGCCACATCGACGATGCCCCAGATGGGTTGAATCGCCAGCAGGAAGAACAGACTCACCCCGCCGACGATTAAAAACAGCACGACCAGTAATTGTAGGATTGATTCCATATTCTTGAGTCCTGACGGAACAATGGTAACGGGCAGCCCTCGATCGAAAGGCACTGGCGCAGAGCCGCTGGTTTCGCGAAAACTAGCGAAAGGGCGGTTTGAGGAAAAGACTAATCAGCGGAGGGCCGGGAACAAACCGTCGATCATCTACTGGCCGCCGTAATATGCGTCCACTTTGGCTTCAACGTCGCGATAGCTGGTGTCCACCTTGTAAATGGTCTTGAACTGCTCGATCGCATCTTCCTTCCTGCCCATGCTTTCGAAGATAGCGCCCAGATTGTAAATCAGCTCCTTTTTCTCGTCGTCAAACACGAGCTTCTCCTTGATGGCATCTTCCAGCGTGCTGGCAGCAAGGTCGTAGATTTTTCGCCTGGCAAAGCACTGCGCCAGATAATTCATGGCGGCGATTCGTTTGTGCGGATTGCCTTGCGCCTTCTGAAATTCCTTTTGCGCCTCGCTGATTTTGCCGGACTGGAAATACAGCGTGCCCAGTTCAAAACGGAACGCGAGGTCGGTCGGGTATTTCTCCACTCGCTTCTGACATTCGGCCAGTTGGAACGCGAGCTTTTCCGCATTGAGTTGGGCCACGCGCTCCGTGTAATCCGGTGCGGTGGCATCCAGGTTTTCGATCTGGTGATCCAGCCGCCGAACCGTAGTCTCAGCAATCGCCCGATCCAAGGAGGCGTCCGCCCCCATGTCCGACGTCTTCAAGCGATCGTAATACTGCATCGCGCGATCAAACTCTTTCTTCTGCGTGTAAAGTTCAGCCAGTTGCCGGATGAGTTTAAGATTGTCGGGATCGGTCTTAAGCCGGTTTTCGTATTCGCCGATCAGCCGGTCGGTGACGTTCTCCGTCTTTTGGACGCGCTTCTCCTGTTCCAACTCAACAGCCTCGGCTTCATTTCGGAGAATATCGCGATAGGAACCTTCACCCGACTCGAGCTTGGAATAACCGCCCTCCTTGAGGGTGCGCTTGGCCGAAACATTCTTCAGTGCCTGAGCCACTTCAGGATCGGACGGCAAGTTTTCTCGCAGTTCGATGAGAATCTGCTCGCCGCGTTTCACCTCGCCAATGTCGGCCAGGTAATTCGCGAATTGCATCGCGATCCCCTTGTCCTTGGGGTGCAGCCGATTCAGGATTTCGAGTGACATGACGGCCGTTTTCGGCATTTCCAGAGCAATGGCCGCTTCAACCACAATTTTGTGTGCCGCCGAGCTGTTGGCGTCGCTGTTCAAAACCTGTTCCGCCAGGCCCAACGCTTCGGTGGGATTGGAGCGCAAGGCCAGTTGAGCCTTGGCAATGTGCGGCGACGATCCCGCGCTGCTCAGCATTTTCTTGAAGAAGCCCGAACTGCCGGCCGCGGCTTTGCCTTGTTGGGCGCGCCGCAGCGCCTTGCGAACGTCGAAGATCGCCGGGTCGCGCGCCAGCACCTGGGTAAAGAGGTCGATCGCGTAGTCGAAATTGTCACGAGCGAGCGCGTCGTTGCCCTTGGTGAACAAGGGGCGCACTTCGCGAGGAATATCGTTGATGCTTTTCTCAGGCATGACGTGGAAATTTTACTCAAGAGCGAAGAGAAAAATCCACTGTAATTCCGACAACGATGCGGTTCATTCGTCACGAATGTCTTCCGTGAGCCGGGGTTATTACCAAAGGCCCTGCCCGGTCGCTTTTTTCGAAAGGCAGGCAAAACATGTCGCTGGGCGTGGGTAAAATAGATTGACTGGGTGCGGGGTGATTTGTAGATTGCGCGCCCTCACGGATTGGGTTCCAGAGTAGCTCAATGGTAGAGCACGCGGCTGTTAACCGTGTGGTTGAAGGTTCGAGTCCTTCCTCTGGAGCCATGTTCATCTTCGGAAATTCCAGGTTCGGCGCAGTGATGGTCGCATTATGAAAATACCAAGCGCTTCTGGCTTCTCGAAGGCGGCTCGCGTCCGCCTCGGCCTGGTCGTCTCGTGCCTTGTCGTTCTGGGCAATTCCGTCGGCCTTGGCGTTGATACGACGACCCACCTTCCGCCACGCGCATTGGCTCAAGGGAAATTGCCCAATGACCGACGGCTCGAACCCTTGAAGGATCTGGATGGCTATTTTCCGTTCACGCCACCGGCCACGCCGGAGGAGTGGGACTCGCGTGCCAGGCAGGTTCGCCGCGAACTGGCGGTGGCACTCGGTTTGTGGCCCATGCCGGACAAGACGCCGCTGAATGCGGTGATTCACGGAAAAATCGAGCAAATCGATTACACGATTGAAAAGGTCTATTTCGAAAGTCTTCCCGGGTTCTTCGTCACCGGAAATCTCTATCGGCCCAAAGGCCGCACCGACCGCCTGCCGGCGGTGCTCTGTCCGCATGGTCATTGGCGGAACGGCCGATTTATGGATTCGGGCCCGGAGGACGTTCGCAAACAAATCGACCGCGGGGAGGAGAAGTTCGAAGACGGCGGACGCAGTGTACTGCAAGCGCGCTGCGTGCAACTGGCGCGCATGGGTTGCGTGGTCTTTCACTACGACATGATCGGATACGCCGACAGCACCCAGATTCCGGAGAACCTGGCACACGGGTTTGCCCGGCAGCGTCCGGAAATGAATTCGACGGAAAACTGGGGCTTGTTCAGCCCGCAGGCCGAAGCGCATCTGCAAAGTGTGATGGGTTTGCAAACCTGGAATTCAATTCGCGCGCTGGATTTTCTGGTCAGCCTGCCGGACGTGGATGCGAAACGAATCGGAGTCACTGGCGCCAGTGGCGGCGGAACCCAAACGTTCATTCTGGGTGCCTTGGACGAGCGCCCGGCCGTGACCTTTCCGGCGGTGATGGTGGGCACCGCCATGCAGGGTGGATGCACATGCGAAAACGCCTGCCTGCTGCGCGTGGATACCGGCAACGTCGAAATCGCTGCGTTGTTTGCGCCCAAACCACTGGGTCTGACTGCGGCGGATGACTGGACTAAAGAGATGCCCACGAAAGGATTTCCCGAACTGCAAAAGCATTTCGCAATGCTTGGCGCGCCCCAAAACGTGGTGCTGACGCCGCTGCTGCAGTTCGAGCACAACTACAATTATCCCAGTCGCGCCGCGATGTACGGTTGGATGAACACGCACCTGCGCCTCGGTTTGCCGGAGCCAATCGTGGAAGAAGATTACCAACGCCTTTCGGCCCGGGAGTTGACGGTGTGGGACAACGATCGCCCCAAGCCAACCGGCGGACCTGAGTTCGAGCGAAAGTTGTTACGCTGGATCACGGACCGCGACCAAAAGCTTCTGGCGAACTGGCAAACATCCTATGAACGCTTTCGTGACGTTTACGGCGGCGCGTGGGATGCCATCATCGGTCGCAACCTTGGGACCGCAGGCACGGTGACGCTTGCCGGGCAGCGGACTGTTGATCGCGGGGATCACATCGAGGAAGCAGCGCTGTTGCGCAATGAAACTTACGGAGAAGAAATCCCCGTGTTATTTCTTAAACCAAAGCGGCCCGGCACGCATGCGGTGATTTGGGCCGACTCGATGGGAAAGCAGGGTTTGTACGCTTCGGACGCTGAAGGTAAATACCGTTTGAAGCCGACAGTTCAAAAGCTTCTCAATGGCAACGTGACGGTTATCAGCGCTGACCTGTTGTATCAAGGAGAGTTCCTGCCCGAGGACCAGCCAGTCAGGCATTCGAGGAAGGTCAAGAACCCGCGCGAAGCCGCCGCATACACGTTTGGCTACAACCGAACCTTGTTCGCGCAGCGCGTTCACGACTTGCTGAGTGTCGTTCAGGCGGCGCGGTCGCAGCAGCCGAATCTCAAGCGATTGGATCTGGTGGGCTGGAATGGCGCCGGGGCATGGATTGCAGCGGCGAAGGCACAGGCTGGTGACGCGGTGAAATGCGTGGCGCTGGACACGGGAGGATTCCGCTTCATCAATGTGCCCGATATCTACGACGTAAACTTTCTACCGGGGAGTGCGAAGTACGGCGACTTGCCGGGACTCCTGGCTCTCGGCGCGCCCGACAAACTGTGGCTCGCCGGCGAAGGAACTGAAGCGCCCGACCTTCTGAAACGCTTGTATCAAGCGGCTGGCGTTCCGCAGAACGTCACCGTGGCGGGCCCATCGCAATCACGAGAAGAAGACGCGATTAAGTGGTTGCTGAAGCAAAAGGACTGAGCAACGGATGCGTCGTGGCTCAACGTCCACCCGTTTGCATTTTTTCGTATTGCTTGACAGCCATCTGTGCCCTCGAGTCCCCCTTGGCAGCCAACGAATACACCTCAGTCATGACGGCGCCGATAGCATCGTTCAGCGCGATGCGTTGTTGAGGAGTCATTGCCGGCGTCGCCCGTAAACGTTGAAGCCGAGTGACCGCGTCCTCGAGGTTGCCGGCCTTGTAGGCGATCATGGCCTGGTTCATTTCTTGCGCAGGCGCCGCGGGAGGTTGAGTCGAATCGCCCGGCGGCGTTGGTGAACCCGGTTGCGGAGTTGGCTGGAGCTGAGCCGCCGGACGGGCATCCAATTCACGTGCGGCCTTCTCAAGCTGACTGTTGGCATCAACCTTCTCGCGGCATCCCACTGACAGAATCACCAAAGCAGCGCTCGAAACTGACAAAAACACCTTTCTCATAGTGAGGCCTATCGACCCGTGGTCGTTTTCGTCGCGGGATTGCACCACAGACGATTGTAAGCAGGATTATTTGCTTCCGCGTAAAACTTCACCGTTTTCAAATACTCAATGTGGCCATCAACCACACCAACTGTGGTGCCGAGGTTATGAAGCTTGGTGATGCCTTCATTGGGGGTGCTGGAACCGTCGTTGAAATCGCCGGGGTTCGTCTCCAAAGCCTGCCAAAAAATAATCGCGTCCTGTCGAAATTGGCTGGTTTTGTAGGAATTGGGATCAATGCCTCCGTAACCGTCCACGGCCCCATTCATCAAGTAGCTCGACAGTTTTTGAGATCGCAACATCCAGGTTGCATTCGTTCGATCCAAGGGACAACGATAGGTGGCCATGTTCCTGATGTATTCCCACAGCAAGCCGCCCTGATTGCCAGGTGTGCCGTTACCTTGATAAGCGAGTCTCGGATTCATGTTGTAGGGAGCAACCGTCAGGTTCGGTACCGTGCCCGACGCTGCATCATAAAGCCAGCCGCGGCGAACCCATTCGGGATTCCAGTTCGCTTCCGGCAAATACTCACGAAAATCATTCGCGTACATGTGCATTGCCAGGGCGATTTGCTTCACATTGTTCTGGCACTGCGTCCGAAGCGCCTTCTCCTTGGCTTTGGCCAGGGCGGGTAACAACATCGCAGCCAGGATGGCGATAATGGCGATTACCACGAGCAACTCGATCAAGGTGAATCCAGCGGTTGACCGCTCGCTGGGGTGCTGCCTTTTATGGTTCTGAGTAAACATAGGCAAATGATCCGGGTTTCTTAAGTCATCAAAGTATGCTCATGCGGCCGCGCCGCGACCATCCCACATTTGGGTGATTTCATCGCGGTAGGTCATGCCCTATTCATTCCATTGAAGTCAGGCAATGACAAGTGGCTTAATGTTCAAGACCTCATATGACATTCGTACCATGAGGCGACCCGATTATCGACCCAAGTACTTGAGGGTAGCTTCGGTGCGACTGTGCACATGCAGCTTGTCGTAGATCGTGCGCACGTAGCTGCGCACGGTCTCGAAACTGATGTTGAGCAAATCCGCAATCTCCTTGTAGGCATGCCCCTTGGCGAGCAACGCCAGGACCTGGCCTTCCCGCTCGGTGAGGGTCTCGACCTCCGGTGCGCGTTGCGGAGTGGCGGGCACTTGATTGACTTCCTGAAAATATTGCACCACCCGCCGGGCAATCTGCCGGGACATCGGCGCCCCGCCGCTGGTGATTTCCTTGATGGCTTCGAGCAACTTGTCCTTCGGCGTCCGCTTCAACAGATAACCGGTCGCGCCGGCCATCAGTGACTTGAAAATCTGTTCACTGTCGTCGTAAACAGTAAGCATCAACACCGGCACATCCGGGGCCATGGTCTTGAGCTTGCGAACGCACTCGGTCCCCAACATGCCGGGTAAATTGATATCCATCAGCACCACGTCCGGCCGGTTTCCCGGGATGCTTTTAAGCGCGGAAAAACCGTCGGCATACGTCGCCTGACATTGAAATCCCGGCGTCCCGTCAATCATGGACGCCAGGTTGGCTCGCACGTCCGGATCGTCCTCCACCAGGGAGACTTTGATCATCTTTGCCATCTTCGGCTTCTTCATAAGTCAGGTAAGGCACAATCGCTATCCCACATTGATGTTAGATTGGTGCGAATTCAATCATTCCTGGGCAAAGGAAAAACAAATGCGATCCGCGTGCCTTTGCCCGGCGCGCTGGTCAGCTCCAAACGGCCCCCGCATTCGGACAGCCGCGACTGCATATTCTTCAAACCATTCCCCGCGGCCGGGGCGGAATCCGCGACAAAGCCCCGACCATTGTCCTCCACTTCAACGCGCACGGAAGAACCGAGTAGTTTGAGACGCAGCCAGACTTCGCTCGCATTGGAATGTTTCAGCACATTATTCAACGCTTCTTTGACGGCGAGGAAAACATTGTGCCGGATATCCGCGCGAAGGGGCAGCCGGGGAAGGTCGGTGGGCATCTCCTGCCAGCAACGCACGGGAGTGTTCTCGAAGCATTCATCGGCAAATCGACCCACGTACTCCGCAAAGCGCGGCAAGTTGTCGTCGCCGGGATTGGTGGCCCAGACAATTTCATCCAGCGCGACGACGGCGGCCCGGACCTGAGTGCCGATGCGTTCAAATTGCGGCGCCGCTTTGGCGGGGTCGGTTTGCGTTTGCCCGACGTCACTGAGGATGGAAACGCGCGTCAAAATACTGCCGATGTCATCGTGCATATCCTGCGAGATGCGGAGCCGTTCCCGTTCAATGGCATGCCGCATCTCCAATTGCGCCAGGCGACGTTTGTACCGCTGGCGCGCAATGAGATGAACCGTTCCCGCCAGACCGCCCAGAATCACGAGACCGCTGAGCACCGGAAACCAGCGCGTTTCCCAAAAGTAGGGTTGCACGGTCACCGCCAGGGTGGCCGGCGTTTCGGTCCACACATTGTTTGCATTGCAAGCCCTGACCTCAAACACGTAATTGCCCGGGGGAATCCGTGCATAATAAGCCGCGCGGCGCGTGCCAGCCTCAGTCCATTCGCGGTCGTAGTCTTTCAAGCGGTAACGGAACTGCACCTTGCTGGGCGCCATGAAGCTCAGTCCGGTGTATCGGAATTCAATGTCCTGCCGCCCCGGCGGAATCGTCACCGCCCGTTCCGCCAACTGGGTGGCATTGGTGCCTTCCACCAGCACTTCTTCAATCAGCACATGGGGTGGCTGGGCATCGCGTTCCGCCGCGTCGGGGTTTAAGAGCACCACGCCCTTGTGGGTCGAAAAGCAGAGCTTGCCGGATTTGGTTTTAAGGCCGGCGGGACTGAAGCCGCCCGAACACTCCTCCACCGGCATGCCTTCGCTGACTCCAAACGCACGACAATGAACCATCTTGATTTTTCCGGCCTTCAACGCGTCCAGTTCTGTTTTGTCCACGCGAAAAATTCCGCGGTTGCAACCCAGCCAAAGCCGGCCCCGATCGTCTTCCAGGATCTGCGACACGGTATCGTCACCCAACCCCTGATGCGTCGTAAAACTTTCGATGCGACCGCTTTTCAATCGGCTCAGTCCCCCGCCACCGGTGCCGATCCACAAGGTACCTTCCTCATCGCGACGCAATGTCCGAATCTCGTTGCTGAGCAAACCATTGGTCGTGGAAAAGGTTGAGACACCGTCGCGCCCCATTCGCACCAGACCGCCCGCCAGCGAACCGACCCAGAGCGTGCCGTCTTTTTCCTGTTCCAGTGCCGTCAAAGCGCCGCGGGCCACGCGATGGGGCACGGGTTCGAACTGGCCCTTCCGCAGCCGCAACAATTTCCCGCGAGTCGTTCCAATCCAGAGTCCCTCGTGCACGTCTTCAAGCAACGCCGTTACCCCGGCATTCGCCAGCCAATCCACGTTGGGCCGAGTGTAGTTGGTGATGATCTGGTTGTCCTTCCATTGAAACAGCGCCCCCGCCCCGCCCCACCAGACGCTCCCGTCGCGCAACGCCACCACGGATTCAAAAAAGGGATACGTCACCGTCCCCACCACACTCGGCACGGATTCGAATCGCCCGGACTGGCCCCGATACATGCCGCCCCCGATCGTCGCCACCCACAAAGCTTCATCCGCCGTTTCAGCCACGGAACGCACGAATTCGTTGGTTAGCCCCGCCTCGGTCCCAAACACCATCAGGGTTTTTTGCGTCAACCGATTGAGTCCGGCACTTCGGGTTCCAACCCACAAATGTCCTTCCCGATCCGCCAACAACGAGCGAATGGCATCATCCGAAAGTCCGTCCCGTTCCCGCACCACATGAAACTGTCCATCCTGCAGGTAATACAAACCCTGGTCCAGTGAACCTGCCCAGATGGTGCCGTCATCGGATTCCGCGAGACTCGAAATGAAGGCAAAAGGCAACCCGAACGCTTCATTGAAAGTGTGCCAGCCGTCCGCGCGCCGGCACAGGACCTTGCCGTTGCCAATACTCACCCAAATATTGCCAGCACGATCCTCCAACATCGAATAGGTGGTGGTAATCTTCTGGTCTGTCGGCGGGCCAATAATCTCGTTCAGTTTGCCAGCTTTGAACTCAAACAATCCCGAGCTGGTGGCAATCCACATTTCACCCGACCGCAAACGCAACAGGTCTCGCACCGGCGCGCGCGCGAGTGCATTGAGGGCTTCAAGCGCGACCACCTTGTTTTCCTGCCAAACCACCAGACCCGCGGACGTGCCGATCCAAAGCTGATCATCCGGGCCATCGGCGAACTTGCTCACATTCACGTCGTCGGTAAAACCGGGTTCGTTCGAGAAAGTTTTGAAACGTCCGTTCCGCATCCGGCTCAACCCACCCAGCGTTCCCACCCAAAGCTGCCCATGGCGGTCTTCATGCAAGGCCTGCACCTGAATGCTGGGTAATCCCTCGGCGAGGCCGAAGACCTTGAAACGCACGCCATCGAAGCGCGCCAGTCCTCCCTGCGTGCCGAGCCAAAGGTAGCCCTCGCGGGTTTGAACCAGGGTGTTAACCGTGTTTTGAGGCAGCCCTCCTTCCGTGCCCCAGGATTTGATCACGAAGCGTCCTTCAAAAACAGGCTCGTTCGTGTCGGTCGCGAAGAGTCTTGCCGTGACCGAACACCATGCGATTGCCAGCACTGTCACCGCTCTCACACGCAGTCCCTTCCTGAGTCGTTCGAAATTCAGAATACCCGAATCATAGGGCGCCGACGGAAACTGTCACGGTCCAACTCCAGTCAAGGATTGGAATCAACTTCCTCCGGCACGGTCGTCTTTGGTGCCCTTTGTGCTTTTGTGGCGAAGACCGCTTGAATCTGAATCACGGCAGATAGCGGCCACGATAGAAAAGCCGCGGACGACTGCTGGCAGCCGGGTCGATGAAGTGATAGAGGCCGCCACTGTCCAAAACGTTGGTCGCAATGCCGCTCCAGTGGACCAGGTTTGTCGAGGTTTCAACAACGACCGATTCACCGGGAACTCCCTGCAAGGCCAGTCGGAACACACCATTGGACCAGTAACCCCCGACCGGCGACGACAGTAAAGGCGGTGGCAACGTCACGGTAAGTTGCGCGACCGCGCTCGTGACCGAACCAAGGTGATTTGAAACCACAACGGTGTAGCTTCCCGCGGCATCCGTCGATGCCGCGGCAAGATAGAAGGTGAAGTTCGTGCCACCCACGACCGGACTGCCATTGCGTCGCCACTGATAGGAAAGCGGCTGCGCGCCGGTGGCGACGACGTTGAACTGCGCGGCCGACCCGGCGGTCGTGGCCTGATTTGCCGGTGGCGTGACAATGACCGGCGGCGTGCGAAGCTCCACGTTGTCGAACGTGGACGTGCTGATGGTGCCATCCAGATGACTGCTGACCGCAAGGCCCACAAAGGCGGAACTGGAAATGAAATTGGAAATCGACTGGTGAAATGTCCAATTCACGCCGTCAGTTGAACGGTAACCGGTGAACGTGTTCCCCACCCGCATCAGCCGCACCCAATGCGGGGTGGGCAGCACCACCGGACGATAGCTTACCGAACTGCCGCCGGTGTTGGTGCGCCACTGGAAAATCGGCCCGTTGTCACGAGTCATACCCATGAAACAATTGCGCGAATTGCCATTCAACGATTCGCGGAACATGGTGCCACCTTTGGCGAACGGATCGGTCGTCCCCACCGCCAGGACCCGCGCCACAATCTCGCCGTTACCCGTGAAGGGCCGATACACGAAATGAAATTCATCCGCCGTGTTCCAGATGTCGTTGCCCGAACCATTGACCGTGAACACGCCGTTCGCGTCGCTGCTGAAACTCCCCGCCGCGGCCACGGCGCCAACATCCTGATTCTGCCACACCACATTCGTCACCGTCACAGTGACGACACTGGAAGTTGTCGCGTGCCCGAAGTCATCCAGGGCACGGGCGGTCAGCGCGAAGTTGCCGGCCGTACTGTTGGTCCAAAGCAACGTGTATGGCGGCGCTGCTGCCGAACCGAGTTTGGTGCCATTGGCAAAGAACTCCACTGCGGTCACACTGCCATCCGCATCGCCCGCCGTCGCCGCAAGTGGCAACACCACGGGCGCCGCGAACGAAGAGCCGGGCGCCGGACTGACCAGAGCAACGGTTGGGGCGGCATTGGGAGCAACCAGGGCGAGGGAGATCGAATTGATGTTTCCCACGTTTCCGCCGGGGCCATCGCTTAACATCAACAGCCGGAAAACGTGTGGGCCTGAGATCAGACTGACATTGGTAACGCTGACGTTCTGCCAGATTTGAGGTCCGCCGGTTGCCGGCACGCTGATCGGGCCGGTTTTGTCGACGCCGTTGGATTCCAGCCGGAACGTCCCGCCCGGCCCCGTCGAGGCCACCCGTGCCTGCAAGGTGTAAGTGCCCGCCACAGTCACATTGACCGTGTAGCGCGCCCATTCGTTGCTACGCAGGGCGGTTAAATTGTATCCACCACCGACGTCACTGCAGGTCTCGATATCCATATCCGTGTCGAGACGAAACTGCCCCCCGGAATTGCCCGACGTTAAGTCGTGGAAGGAAATCTCCGCGCCGCCAATGTCGAAATTCTCGGCTTGTATGGTGCCAGGGAGATTGACCGGCGTTCCAGTGAACGGCGTCAGCGGAATGCCCACGCCGGCGCCTTGAAACTCGGTCCAGTTCAGCCGGAACAAATCCGTGTCGCCGGGATTGCGACTGAACACCAGATAAAGAACATGCGTGCCGCCGGGATCCGCGATTGGCAATGCGACTGTGGAATAAACCCCGCCCGTTGCCGGAATGACGGCGGTGCCAACGAGGGGACCGTTCGTGCCGTCGAGCCGCAGTTCAATATTACCGCCCGTCGCGGCAGCCACCCGGAACTGGACCGCGCTGATGTTCGTGAGGTTGATCGGCGTGAAGGCGATGTAATCACCATGATCAATACTCACAACGTCGCGCACGCCGTTGGTGTCACCGGTATCCTGCGTGTTGATACCAGCGCCAAAGTCGTAATGCTCAACCTCGAGACGCTTCGGGTTCAGTCGCGCCGCCGCCGCCCCAATCAACGGATCGACACCGGGCGCGCCGTTATCCAGATACTGCGCAGCCACGAGGTAAAAGATGTTTTCCGTACCGGTGTGATCGAGCGCGGTTTGAAACAATCCCTGACAGCCGACAATGGAATCCTCGGCATGCGCGTGCTCGTCGTGACCCAACGCGGTTTCGAACAGGACATCCCCGCAATCGATTGAGCCTCCGCCGGTACTGCCATCCTCGGCGTCGTTCACTCCAATGCTGAAGCGGACAAAGTCGCCCCAGTTAAAGAAGCTGCCATCGGGAGGCGATTGAATCGTGACGGTGGGCCGCGTGTTGCCTGCGGAGATGAACACATCAGAGATTCCCTGCGCCGAGAGCGGGTCTGTGACCATCAGGCGAGCGATGTAGTTGCCGGCATTGGTGTAAGTGAAGGAAGGATTCGCATTGGTGGAATCGATGGTCCCATCCAGATCAAAATCCCAGGCCAACGTCACGGGTTGAGCTTCCGGGTCGCTCGTGCCCGCGCTGGAGAATTGCACTGTCAGCGGGACTAGCCCATCCGTCGGCGACCCGCTCGCTTTGGCGACAGGCGCGTGGTTGCCCGCCGTGTAAGTAATGCGCGAAAGCTGGCCCCCGGTGTTTTGCGCGCGCCATCCCGTGCCGTATTCAATCAGGTAAAGCGCCCCGTCCGGCCCCGTCTTCATTTCAATCGGGCTGTTGAGGGTGAAGTTGGGGAGAAATTGATTGATCTTCAGAACGTTTCCGTTCGTATCGAGTTTGATCTCCCGCATCCAGTTCCGGGAGAACTCAATCACAAACAGGGTGTTGTCGTAGTAAGCGGGAAGTTTGTAGGCCGACAACAGATTGCTGTTGTAGTGATAAAACGACCCCATCATCGCACAGCGATCGTTGCTCACGCCCAGTTCCGGAAAGTCGGGTGAAGTGCCGTACGGATACCAGATCCATGCCGGTTGGGCCGCCGGGAGGTTGGTGATGCCGGTATTGTTCGGCGACGTGTTCGCCGGGTTCGTCAGGTTGAAATAACCGTTCGTCGCGCTCGTGGCGAAGTCGAAATCCATGTACGGTTTGTTGTTGGCCAGGCCATAAGGCCAGCCAAAGAAACCTGGTCCGCGCGCCTGATTCCATTCGTCGTAGCCGCGCGGCCCGCGCGTTGCCGAATCGCCGCTGGCGTCCGGCCCCACTTCACCCCAGTAAACCCAACCCGTCACCGGGTCCACGGTGAGCCGGTACGGATTGCGACAACCCATCGCGTAAATTTCCGGGCGCGTGAGTGGCGTGCCGACCGGGAACAGATTGCCCGCGGGAATCGAGTAAGTGCCGTCTGGCTCTGGCTTGATCCGGAGAATTTTTCCGCGCAGGTCCATGGTGTTTGCCGCCGTACGTTGCGCGTCGCCCTGGGATTCGCCGGGCCGTTCGTCAATTGGGCCATAACCATTGTTCGGCGCCCCGCTGAACCGGGAGTTGTCGCCGGTGGACATGTACAGGCAGCCGTCCGGCCCGAACTCGAGGTCACCGGCAATGTGGTTGGCGATGGAACTTTCAATCGGCATGGTGAGCAGGATTTTTTCCGAGGCGAAATCCAGCGCGTTGCTGTTCATGGTGAAGCGCGACAGCCGCAGGTCTTCCGTCCCGCTCGGGCCGTAGGTGAGGTAAAGCCACTGGTTGGTGACAAAGCCCGGGTCCAACGCAATGCCGATCAGCCCGTCCGAAGTAGCGCTATTGACGCTGATGGGAATCTGGACGCGCGTGGAACTGGCGGGCAGGAAAATGTTCAACCGACCCACCCGTTCGATATAGAACACCCGACCATCCGGTGCGACATCGAGGGCGATGGGCTCGACGAGTGCGTTGTTGTCGAGCACGGTTTTTTCAAAATTATCCCACACGGTCGCACCCGCGTCTCCGGGGACCGCGCCCGCCGCCCAAAGGATTCCACCGAGCAAATGTTGGCGGAACATTGGCTCGCTAAACGTGGCCGAGGTATGACCCAACGCGGTATACCAGGAGCGTCCGCCATCGAATTCATGACACCACGCGATGGGATGATCGAATCCCATGGCGCCCGACGCGCTCGCGAAGTAGTTCGAGGCGCTGGATTCATCGAGCCAGGCCAGCACATGGACATTGCCGGCGGGGTTTGACTGGAAATTATACCATTCATCGGTGCGAACCCAGCGGTCGGGAAGGTCCTTGGTGGAAGGATGCGCGTGATCGGTAATCTTGACCGTGGCGCTTGCCGTTCCCGGCGGATGATTGAACTGCCACGCGCCAATCAATTGCCCATACCACGGCCAGGACCGTTCGGTGTCGGTCGCGGAATGAACGCCCACATAGCCGCCGCCCGCCTGGATGTAACGTTCAAACGCGCTTTGCTGATTTGTTTCCAGCACGTCGCCCGTCGTGTTTAAAAAAATCACCGCGGCATACTGCGCGAGACTGGCGTCGTTGAACTGGGCGCCGTCCTCGGTGGCATCCACCGTAAAATGATTGGTCGTGCCCAACTGTTGGATGGCGGCGACGCCGTCGGGAATCGAGCCATGCCGAAACTCAGCGGTCTTCGAGAACACCAGCACCTTGAATTCTTCCTGAGCCAGCGCCTCCGAACCAATCAAGGCAACCAGGCTTACGCACCATAAAATGACTTTTCTTAAGTTCACAGCGCTTGCGGTAGAGAGTTGATGGACGGCAGCAACCGTAGCAAATGATGCGAACAAAATCCACTAATGACTCGCTACGAAGTCACCAAACGTGGCCCCGTCGCACGGCAACGAAGGCGCGATTCCGGATTGAATCGCCGGCGCTCATCAGTCATAGTCCAGGCACATCAGACACTTGGGAACATTCTGTGCCACGACAACTATCATGAAACGATTCTTGCTGTTATTTCTGTTGCTGCCGCTGCTGGGTTGCCAAACGCAACAGCGGGCAATGCCGCGCGCAAAATGGACGGCCGATCAGGCTAATGCCTGGTATGCCAAACAACCGTGGCTCGTCGGCGGCAACTACACCCCGCGCACGGCCATCAACCAGTTGGAAATGTGGCAGGCCGAAACCTGGGATCCGAAAACCATCGACCAGGAACTAGGTTGGGCCCACGAACTGGGCTTCACCAGCATGCGCGTCTTTCTGCACGACCTCGCCTGGAAGAACGACCCCTCGGGCTTCAAAAAGCGGATGAACCAGTTTCTCAGCATCGCGGACAAGCACAAGATCGGCGTGATGTTCGTGCTCTTCGACAGCGTGTGGGATCCGTATCCCAAGGCCGGCAAACAGCGCGAGCCCTATCCGCACCGTCACAACTCGGGTTGGGTGCAGGGTCCGGGACAAGACATCCTCAAAGACCCGGCGAAGCAGGATGAATTGAAAGCCTACGTTCAGGACGTCGTCGGGCATTTCCGGAACGACAAACGCATCCAGGTCTGGGACGTGTTTAACGAACCGGACAACAAGGTGCCGCAGTATCGCGACCTCCTCCTGACCAACAAAGTGGAGATGGCGCTCCGCCTGTTGCAAAAGACCTTTGTCTGGGCGCGCGAAATGAATCCCTCGCAACCGTTGACCTCCGGCGTCTGGATCGGCAACTGGCCGGATCCCGCCAAGCTCTCGCCGACGGAACGTTGTCAGCTCGAAGAATCGGATGTGATCTCCTTCCACACCTACGACCCGATTGAAGGCGCGAAGAAATGCGTTCAGAATCTCAAGCGCTACAACCGGCCCATCCTGTGCACCGAATTCATGGCGCGTCCGCGCGGCAGCACTTTTGATCCGATCCTGGGTTACTTCAAGGAACAGAACGTGGGCGCGTATTGCTGGGGCTTCGTGGATGGCAAAACGCAGACGATCTATCCGTGGGACTCCTGGGAGAAGAAATACACAAGTGAACCCACCCCGTGGTTTCACGACATTCTCAGAGGCAACGGCGTTCCTTACGACCAAAAGGAAGTTGACTATATCAAGTCGCTGACCCGAACCGCCAAACGCTGAAGGTCGCGCCCGCTGCAAATCCCAGCAACACTGGAGTTTAACCGGACCGCCCCGCAAGAAAACGGCACGGTGAGATCCGCCGCGAATCACCAGTTTGTGCTACCCGGTCGCGGCTTTCCTTTTCAAGAGCAGCAAGGCAAAGTATGCCCAACACTAATTACCCATGAAGACCAGTCTTACTCGTCGCGCGTTTCTCAAGAGCACTGCGCTCACCACCGGCGTTGTCGCCGCCGCACCGTTTAACATCCTCACCGCGGCCAATGCCGGGGACAAAGTCCGGTGCGTCCAGATCGGCTGTGGCGGCCGGGGCCTCTCGCACATCAACGCCACGTTGAACGAAAACATCGTCGCCATGGTGGATGTGGACGAAAAACGCTTCGCCGCCGTCCAAAAGGCGCTCACGAGCAAGGAAAAAGACGCCTCAAAGATCGAAACCTTCACGGACTATCGAAAGATGTTCGACAAGCTCGGGAAGAACATTGACGCCGTGTTCATCGCCACGCCGAACCATCAACACGCCTTGCCGGCCATGATCGCAATGCAACTGGGCATCAATGTCTATTGCGAGAAGCCGGTGTGCTACGACATCGGCGAGGCCCGCGCGCTCCGGGCGATGGCCGCCAAAACCAAAGTGGCCACGCAAATGGGTAACCAGGGTCACTGCGAAGAAGGTTATCGAAAGCTCTGCGAATACATCTGGGGAGGGGTCATCGGTCCGGTGAAGGAAACGCATAGTTGGACCAATCGCGCCAACGGCGGACTCGGCCCGCGTCCCCCCGCCATACCTGCTCCCGCTGGTTTTCACTGGGACGAATGGGTTGGACCCGCGCCTTACCGTGACTTCCACGAGGACATTCACCCTCACGAATGGCATGGCTGGTACGACTTCGGCAACGGCTCCATTGGTAACATGGGCTGCCACGTTCTCGATGGCGTTTATTGGGCCTTGAAGATCGACCATCCGACCAGCATTGAGGTCGAGCAAATGCGCGGCGGCAGCAAGGAACGTTGCCCGCTGGGTTGCCGCCTGCGTTGGGAGGTGCCCGCACGCGGAGACATGCCCGCACTGAAGGCGTACTGGTATGAAGGTTTGAACCCGGAAGCGAAGGGCGACCCGGCAGGCCTGCTGCGCACCGCCAAAGGGAACGACCGTTATTTCCCGCCGCTCCTGGTGGAGTTGCTCAAGCAATATCCCGACGAAGAACTCGATCGCGGCGACAGCGGCACGATTTACGTCGGTGAGAAAGGCATCATCTTCACGGGCACTTACGGCGACCGCATGCACATCGTGCCGTACGAGAAAATGAACACCACGCCAGCGCCGGCGAAAACCGTGCCACGTCCCAAGTCCATTTTCGTGGACTTCCTCACCGCCGTGCGCGAAGGCAAAACCGAAACCGCCTCGCCCTTCGATTACGGCACGCGTCTCACTGAATTTTCTCTGCTCGCCAATCTGGCCATGCATGCCGGTGTCGGCAAAAAAGTCGAGTGGGACGGGCCGAACATGAAGGTCAAGAACCTGCCGGAGTTGAACGCTTACGTGAAGCGCGAGAACCGCCAGGGCTGGAGAATTTAGCCTCCGGTCGCAGCAACTTAAGCAGCGGACCACAACAGCCATTCGAGTAAAGCTCGCCTTCTTCGGGCGAGCAACTCTGTTCCCCGCAACATCAAAGCACTTGCGGCATTGATGTTGCCACGCACACCTCGACGCTCAGGCGCATCTACCCGCCACACTGCCGGGAACACCCCATTGAACGTGCCTCCGCCTGGAGCGTTCTTCCTTCACGCGGGTGAACCGGACCGGTTCCTTGCGCAAATCCAAATTTGTATTCCGATTATGAAAACGAAAATCCTTGTTCTCGCTGCCACTTTTAGCGCGGTCCTCGCGATCGCCCAGAACCCACCACCACCCACCTATCCTCCCCTGCCCGTGACACCGGGCAGCCCGGGTGGGTTTGGAAGAACGAACCAGTTTCGTGTCGGCAACTTTGGCACTTCCACTTTTACCAACAGCCAGGGTCAAACGTTTTCGCCTGAGGAAATCGAATCCCAGCTCGTCGCTTTGCGTGGCGCCGTCGAGCAAGTGCTCCCGGCGTTGAATGCCATCACGGAAGTCTATTCCAATTCCGCAGCGTCAGCGCAGCCCGGCGGCGTGGTCGGCGGAATCGCCGGCGTGCTCGGCGGTGTTTTGGACCGCAACACCAACAACGTCACGGCCGAGTCTTCCACGAACACACTGGGCCGCATCCTCCGAGACGCCATCTCGGCCGCGACGACCAATGCCACTTCGACCAACTTCACGCAGTTGCGCGACTTTGTGTCGCTGCAAACGCATTTGCAAGCCACCCGGCCGCTCTTTGATCGTCTCGGCGTCACCACCAACATGCTGCCGGCAAGTATCGGTGGCACGGAAAACAACAGCCGCACCAACACCGGTTCGGGCAAAGGACTGAGTCGACCGACCAAAGAAAACAATCGAAGCGACGACCAGCAATAGATCGGCGTTATCAGGGGAACACCCTATGGAGACGGACGTTGGTTCGCACGAGTGTTCCTCCATAAACGAACGATAAGGAATGACATGAAGCAAACAAAAAACCCGGCCTGGTGGAATCCCGAGCACGAATCGGCGTGGGATCGCATCAAGGCAGCGTTCCGGCGCGATTGGGAGCAGACCAAGCACGACTTTGGAGCCAACCAGCCTGACCTCGATCAGGATGTGGATGACACGGTAAAGCAAGCGGCCGGCAAGCAACCCGTTCCACCGAGAGGCCGCCCGACCTTTGAAGAGAACGAAGACGCCTACCGGTTCGGCTACGGGGCACACTCGTACTATGGCCAACGATATCCCGCGTGGAATACCCAGCTCGAATCCGAATTGGAGAAAGATTGGCGCAACACCTACAGCGATCGCGATTGGCGAAGCCACCGTGATTACATTCGGCATGGTTGGGACTATGACGAACGAGCCCAACGCGAACAACGCAAAGCCGCGTAGTTTCTGTTAGTGGGTTGGTGCGAGCGCCCTCTTCCTCGTGGGTGGGAGAGGGCGCAACTTTTTGATATGCCAGAAGCAAACGATCAATTCCGGAAAAAGCTCCAGTGGTCCACGGCACTCAAGGCCGGCCTTGCCACGGGCGGGTTCTTTCTCCTGTTTCCCCTCGGCTCACCCTGGTCCGCCATGAGTTTCGAATCCGGAGCCGTCATGGGGCGATCCCTTTCGCTGCATGGCACGGGTTTAACTCTCGGAAAGATCCTCCTGCATCTGGCTTTGGCCATCGCTTACACCTTCGTCATCGCCACCCTCGTAAAGCGATTCCACGCCTGGCGCGCCGTCGTAGCGGGTGGCTTGGTGGGACTGATTCTTTACGGCATAAACCTGGCCATCGTGTCCGCGGCTTTTCCACAGTTCCTGGGAATGGAAGGTCGCGTTGCCTTCACCCACTTTACCTTTGGCTTCATCGCTGCCGCCCTCTACAAAGGCATGGCCCGGCCTCGAATTGAAAATCGCCCGGCTGCCTGACCGGTCGGTCGGTCACCCGGGGTGAGCGTGCTCTTCGTCCAGATCGCGAATTTGTTCGATGAGCGCGGCCAGCTTCCGGCCGGTCCTGGTCAAAGAGTATTCCACCCGCAGAATGCGACCGGGATGCTCGGTGCGCGTGATGAGGGAGTAATCGAGCAACTTTCGCAGCCGCTCATTCAACACTTTGGTGGAGATACCGGGAACAAAACGCTCCAGTTGTCCGGGCCGAGTGACTCCCCGGCCAATCGCCGCCAGCACCGCGGCCGACCATTTGCAGCCGACCACGTCTTCCAATCGTCGATACGAATTCCGCTCTTGCAACGACAGATGTTTGCTTTTGACTGCCACCGGCCAAGTCTAAGCGATCCGCCGCCACCCGTCAGCCGGTAACCAAACGGTGCCTGCTCACCAATTTGTGACCTCTTTCGCCGCTTCGCCGGTGTGGGAAATTGTTCCCGCAACGATGGCGGTTGCCAGCGTTGCCAACCATCAAACCAAACGAAACAGAGTATGAAAACGAAAGCCACCTTCTATCACGCCGGATGCCCGGTGTGTGTTGCCGCGGAACAAAACGTCGCGGTCGCGCTCGACCCCAGCCGCTTCGATGTGGAAATCGTTCACCTGGGCCAGAATAAATCGCGCGTGAGTGAAGCTGAGAAATCCGGCGTGAAATCCGTACCCGCGCTGGTGATTGACGGACAGGCGTACCACATCAACTTCGGGGCGGACTTAAGCGCACTGAAGAATTGAGACGCAGCGCTGACGACACCGTCGGAGGCGAAGCGAGATGATCGCGAACCTGGTTGGAAGGACGTTACTTCCGGAGTCGGCGATTGAAAATCAAGCCCACCGCGCCGGCCAGCAACAAGGCGACCGTGGACGGCTCCGGAACAATCGAAAAGGCGATGGCGTCAAGATTACCGACTGAAGCGCCGAGATCCGCGATGACACCCGTACCGAGGTCAAACGTCACGAGATGCGTTTGCGCCGGCGTCGAGCCGAGGTTGAGGCCATAGAGCGTGTTGCCATCGAAGGCCAGCGCCCCGTACGCACCGCCTACCGGTTTGACGGGATTGGCGATGTTGGCGTACGCGCCGGTGCCCGAATTGTACGTTCCGAAGCGACTGGCCGTTGGCGTTCCATAGAACGTACCGCCCGGGCTGATGCCCAGTCCGCCGCCGGTGGTGGAAGTCAGTCCGGTGCTGCCGATAACCGTGGCTTGACCGGTCAGCAAGTTGATCGAGTAGAGTTGCGGACCGCCAATCGAGCCAACGCCATAAAGATTTCCGGCCGAGTCGAAGGCAAGATCCGCCATGGTCGAAGGGGTGCCGGAACTGTTGACCGGGCCGGCATTGAACGACCCGATTACCGTGACCAGGCCGGTGGCGGGATTGATGGAAACGAGTTTGGCCGCTGACGAGGCCACCGAATTGCCGGTCGAGCCATACAGCAGACCGGTGACCGGGTTGAACGCCAGCCCCGTAATCGGGTAATTCGCGCCCAACGCATCGTTCAACGGACCGATGTTGGAAATCATTGCGCCGGTGAGCGGATTAATCGTGTAAAGCGAACCCGGTCCGCCCGCCGCCGTCGCACCATACAAAACGGGCTGGGCTCGAAGCTCATTCGTGGTGAATAACAGACCAAGGGTACAAAGGAGCGCGACTGCAGTTTTCATAAAATTCCTTCCGGGAAGCCAAACCGTTAGCTCAGGGTTGCGACGAGCTAACCAATCAGCGGCCGAAAAGGCAAGGAAAAACCACGACGCGCCGCCGCACATGTTGATGTGGGGTGGCTGCTCGGGCACGGTAGGGACGCGTTCCACCGCGTCCCATTTACCGCCGCGTTACTGACCAAAGACTCGATAAAAGCTGGACGAGTTGCTCGGAGTCAGCAGCAGGTTGAACCCGCTGGTGGGCCCGCCAACATCTTCCCAAATCGCCTCGGCCAGATTGGTGGTCGCCTGCACTTGATAGGGCGCAATGCCCCCGCTCCAGCTCAAGGAAAGATTCAGCTCCTGCCATGACAGGCCCAGTACAATGGCTGGCGCCGCACTCACATTCACGTTCATGGTTGCATTGGAGAATAAACCGCCGCCGTCGGTAGCCCGCACCACGAAGCTGTTCGTGCCGAGGTTCGCGGAGAGCGGTGTCCCGGCCAGCGCCCCATTGCCCGCCACCAGCAGCCACGACGGGCCGCTGATTTTCGTGTAAGTCAACACGTCACCGTTTGGATCGACGGCTTCACCGGCCAGCGTCCCGGAATAGTTCTGGCCGGCAACAATACCGGGTTTGGTGAACGGATTGGCGACAAAGGCCGGAGCCCGATTGCTCGCCGCTTGATAGTGCGAAAGAATCTGGCCCGCCGATAACGCATAATTGTAAACCGCCACATCCTGCATGTAGCCGGGGAACTGATGATCGTAAGCGCCGCTGCCGCTTTGTCGTGCCCCAATCGTCATGGCATTCGCGCTGCGCAGCAGTCCGCGATAGTTTTCGGTCCGAAACGCACTGGAGGCATTTGAGACACCGTTGACGTAAAGTGCCACGTAACCGGCGGACCGATTCAACACGCCTACCACATGTTGCCATTGAGTGTTCGGCACAATGTTTCCGGTGGCCAGCACCGCGCTGCCATCGTCTTCACGCACAAAAAACCGGAACGCGCGGCCCGGCCCGCCACAGTCGAGATTGAATTGCTCGCCGCCCGCGCCCGTGCCCTTGGTGATCAATCCGGCATCTGAACTCGGCAAGTTCGCACTTTTGACCCAGGCCTCCACCGTGAGGCTGTTGTTGGCGTTACTGCCGAAGTCAACCGGGATGCCACCCACATAGCTGTTCTGCGTCGCCAGGAAACCAAACCGCGCCGAAGTATGCGTATCCACGAGCTTGTGGCCGGGTTGACCCAGCAGCGTGCTGTTGTAAGTACCGTTCCGGCCACCCACGCAATCAAAGGCGGTCGGGCCGGTTAATTCGTTCAGTCGCCAATAGCCCATCGGATTGTGGGCCAGCACCAGTTCAGCGTAAGGATAGTTGAGCGGAACCACATTCAGGGTCACCGAACTGCTGACAACGCTCCCGAATTGATTGCTCACCAGCACCGAGTAACTGCCGGCATTCGCGACCTGCACGTTCGGGAGATTCAACGTCGCGGCGTTGGCGGCCCCCGGAATGTTCACGCCGTTGGTACGCCAATAGTAACTCACCGGCAAGGCGGCGTTGGCAACGACCGAAAAACTGATGCTCTTGCCCACCGCGCGGGTGGAGTTGGCCGGCGCCGGCTGCTGCACAATCTGCGGCGCGCGATAAACCGTGAGCGTTGCCACGGTGCTGGTCGCGGCACTGCTGCTGTTCGTAACCACAACATAATAATCCCCCGCATCCGTCAATTGAATCGAGTTCAGAACGAGGTTGGTGCTCGTCTGACCCGGAAGCAACGTGCCGCTGCCCGGATTGCCCTTGTACCACTGATAACCCAACGACGGTGCGCCCATCGCGGTGACGCTGAAAGTCACCGGCGCCGTCGGAACATTGTTGGTCGCCGACACCGGTTGCTTGGTGATGGCCACCGCTGCAGGCATCGCGAGTCCGCTGACACCGAGGATCGCCGTCGTGCGCGAACCACCGGCGGTTGGATTCGTGATCGAAATGGAAGCCACGGTTTGATTCAACCCAAGCGCCGCCAGGTCAATGGTCGTTTGATAAATGTTCGGGTTATTCCAGCCCGGGTTTTCCGTGGTGAAGGTGGCCTGGCCCAAACGCACGCGACCAAACCCCTGAGCCGCCACGTTTGCAGTGGTGTTGTACCAGTCCTGTGCGTTCAGGTTGAACACCTGGCTCTTTGTCCCGTTGGTGAAGTTCAACACGAGCGTCCCCACGCCGCCGCCGTTCGCGGAAGTTGCCAGGATCGCGAGCTTGTTGAACGGCTGCGGCGTCGCGAGCGTCAACGTCCCCGAAGCGGGATAGCCATTCCCGAGCATCAACGCATTCGTGCCGCCGTACGGGCCCAGCTCGAACACCGAACCATCCACCTGGCTGCGCAGCAATCGATCCGCCGGCAGACCTTGAAGTCCCTGGCCACTGGCACTGATCTGCGCGTTGCCATTCAAACCTTCCTGGTAAAACGCCCAGTTGTTGGGAATATCAAAACCGGTCGCACCCGGCGAAGCCGTCGTCGCATTGTGCGGCACGATGATCCGGGCGTTGAATCCACTGACGGCCAGCGGATAACCGAGGTTGGCGCTGAGCACATTCACGACGACGCGGCGATTCAATTCATCGAGACTTGGTTCGTCGAGGTTCAGGATGTTCACGAACAGTTCGAACCCGGCGAAATACATCGAGTTGGTCGCCCGCTGTTCGTAATTGAGTAACGCGTTGTTGGCGACACTCAAAACGCCTCCATTGTCGATCGTAAAAGTCCCACCACTGTTCCCGGACGCGATGGAATATGCCAGATTGCCGCCCGCGCTTGCGGGCACCGTCCCGACAACCGTCCCATTCGCAACCCGCTCGTAAACACTCAAGCGCGTCGGCTGTCTGCCCCCGGGCACCGTGCCGACAATGGAATAGTAACCGAGACTCCCGTAGCTGGAGAAACCCGTGTTCAGCGGATTGTTCTTCCCTACTCCAATGACCCGAAATGTGTACGTGCCCGCGGCGAGATTCGTCGTGATGCGCGCCCACAGCGTGTTCTGAGGATTGTTGCTGTGGATGATGATGTTCGCGCTGTTGGCAATGACCACCGCCAGACCGAGATTCGCCCAATCCGCGACCGGTCGCGCGATCAACGAAACCATGCCGCCGGTCGTTGTGAACTGGAATGCATCCGTGTCACCCGTGCGTTCAATGACGCCTTCCGCCGACACCGAATCGTCGGGATGAATTTCCAAATGCCGCGAGGTCGCCAGGGTGTTTCCGGTATCATCGGCGCGATAATCCACGTCGTTGTTGTTATTGACGATGACGCTGAGTTCATCTTGCGGCTCATTGGCCGCATTGTATTCGCCTTTGGCCCATTGCGCGGCGGGCTGGTAATAGCCCACACCCATGATCGGCGCCCAACCGGTTTCCCCGCTGCCGTGCCCACCGTAGTATTCATTCGTCGTGGTCACGCCGTTCCCTTGTCCCTGGTGCGCCAACCCCAAAGTATGTCCCGCTTCGTGGGACGCCACTTCGGCACTGGCCTTGCCCGTGATGTAAACCGACCAGCACGGCGTGTCGCCACCCCAGTTCCACGAGCCAAAAAACGCCACGCCGGCCGCCGTCACCGGGGTATCGGTAAACGCCACGCGTTGCCGGCTCATCGCGGGAGCTTGCAGAAACACTTTGATGTCCGTCGTCACATTGATGTTGAACGGCAGGTAATCCTCCGCCACGCGCTTCCACACATCGCGAATCGTGTTGTTGTTTGCCGCTGCCGGTTTGGAGTAATAGACGCCATCCCACGTCGGCGTATAACCACCCGCAAAATCCAAAAGTAAAACACCGCGCGCACCAGGCAGACTTTGAAGCGAAACAATATTGCTGTTGTAACCGGGAACGACGGTGGGCCACTCGTCCGGGCGCAACGGGGTGATTTCCGCTGGCTGATTGGTATCGGTCGCCGCGTTCGCGATGGACGCCATCGGTTTGGGCATGCTGACACAAATCACTTCATCCAATCGGCGCTCCCACAATTCCGGTTCCCCGCCAATGCCGGTCGGCTCGATCCGATACGCCGTCTGGCTGCCGGGAAATTGCACGACACCCACCGCTTTTCCCGCCACGCCCAATCCTGGTGGCTTGAGAAAGAAAAACTCGCCGGTCTCCGGCGCGGTCAGAATCCCTGAAACGTACGACACTTCCCCGTTGCGATGCTGGGTAATGCGAACAATGCCTTCGGCCATGCGCCCTTCAGTCAGTTCGAAACGAATCGCATCACCATCCCGGGCGTTTTGGAACTGCGCGATGAACTCGGTGTCCCAGGCCCGTTTTGATTTGCCGGGCACTTTCAAAGCGCCCGCGTAGGGATTGATTACGCGGTTCGTGGCTGGGGCAACCGGCGCGCCGTTCGTCCCGGCTAACGAGGCGGGCGAGGACGAGGACGTGAACGAGGACGAAGGACTTTGAGCCGCGTCGGTTTTCTCATCGGCTTGAAGTCTGGCGGCCTGGGGCGAGTTGCCCGGACGGAACAGGGTGAATGAGATTGCAGCCAAAATGATGAGCCCGAGAACAACCCGGACGTGTCGCTTCATGAATCCTTGTGACATGACTTGAGATGATTGCCCCGATCATCTCACAGCATCAAACCCGCCCAAGGCGAAAATTATATCAGTTTTGGTATTATTGTAACCGACGCCAAGGAGTCGACAATCCCGACACAGGTTTGATTTGGTTTGATTTTACTTTGATTCCTCATGATGGTTCTCCCGTGGTTTGAGACAAAGAATTTCGCGCAGGCGTCGTTCCCGTTCTTCCGGGCTGATAAACTCTTTTGCCATCCACTCACGAACGCTGGCGTTCTGCGCCCAGCGCTGAAAATGCTCCAATACCTCTTGTCGCCGAACTATCACCCTTTTGTTAATAACTTTTCTTTTACATATTCGAGCGCCTTTGCTGTGGTCTCACCAGAGAATCGAACCCAGCAAGTGTCCACCTGAGCTTTCTTCTTTCGAGCCGTTGCGCGGTAACGTTGTTAAACCAACTGAAATTGTGCGATTCATGAAAACGAAAGCGTCTGTCGGCATTCTGGCCACCCTGGTCGGTTTTGCAGTTGTTGGGGGATTCATCCTCAAAACTCAATCGCAAGTCGGCCCTCCCGGCACTGCGGCGGAACGAATCTCCAGCGGGATGTTCTTCGGGCAGCGTATCGTTCAGGTCGGCACACAGCCCGCGAGCGAAGAGGAGAGCCGGATACTGTTGGCTGTGTTGGACAATATCGCCGTCAACCAATACCGCGCCGGGCTCGCGGAGTTGGAAGAGTATCTCGCGACCTTGACCAACTCGGCCTGGGCGCCGTCATTGCACAGCGTTTTGGGGCGATATTATTACGATCTAGGGCGCTACACTCCCGCGCTCGGGCATTGGGAACTGGCTTGGTGGGCAACAAGGAACTACCCGGACGGGAATGGAAAAGTTGTTGCGGATTACACGCTGGCACACTGGACGCGCTTGCTGGCGAGTTTGGGAAGATACGAGGCACTCACTAACCTGGTTCTTGAAACACAAGGTCGCGTTCTGGATCGCGGGCGGCTTTCGCAGAAATGGAGGCGAACCCGCGAAGCAGTGACGCAGATGAGACTCCACCCGGGCATGTCGTACCAATGCGGAACATTTGCCATGTACGCAGTTGCGCGCGAGTTGGGCCTGAATCACGATGCTTCCAGGCTGTTACGCACCCCGTCACCCGCAACGGGCTTCTCGCTGGCGACGTTGACGGAACTTTCGACGCAGTTGGGGCTGGGCTTGGTTCCCGTTGCGCGGGTCAATGGAGATGAATTGCCCGTGCCTTCGGTGATCCACTGGCAACAAAACCACTACGCTGCCATCCTGTCACAGCACGGGAATCTCTACAAAGTCGCCGATCCTACGTTCGGTCACCCACGATACATGACGGCAGAGACGATCAATCTGGAGGCGAGTGGTTACTTTTTGTCTCCGGTCAGTCGTTTGACTGGGAATTTTCGCTGGCTTGGGACTCAGGAGACGAGTTTGGTTTACGGTCGGGGCAATCCGAACTTTGTGCAGGATGCCGATGATCAGGTCTGTGAAAGCTGTGAATGTCCGGTTGGCCCCGGTGGAACGCCCAACAAAGGCAGCCCTACGGGCAGCCCTGCCGACAGAAATGCTCCCCGGGATGACGGCGGCGATGATGAACAGGGACAGGGAAATAGTGGGCCAACGTGTTTCGTCGGTTGTGCTGGGATGCCCGTGTGGCGAGTTTCTGAATCATATATCAATCTTTGGCTGTTTGACGTGCCCCTGCGATACCAGCCCGCTTTGGGTGACGCGATTTCCTGCAAGCTCTCCTACAAGCAGCGCGCTGAAGACGACCATCGTCCCCTAATCGGGCAATTCTCCAATTTGGGCTACAGTTGGTATTGCTCCTGGCTTTCCATGGTGAAGTTGGATAACCAGGGCAACGTGTACCTCAACTATGCTCAAGGAGGCGAAGCCACGTTTCACCAAAGCCAGCTCGTCGGTCAGGCAGGTTTAGGAAACTATTACAACAATCTGAAGTTGCGCGCGATTACCAACGGAGCGGGCGAGTGCACCAGTTACGAACTGCTCTATCCCAACGGGGCGAAGGATATTTACGGCACGATTGCCGCCGACCCGTATTACAACGTTTACTGGTACTATTATCTCTCGCAGAAGATTTCACCCGAGGGGCATGCGACCACCTTTTGGTACGAGTTCGGTCCGGGCGGTTACAAGGTGTGGTTAAAGCACGTGGTGGATGCCGACGGCAAAACCAACACGCTTCATCATTCAACAGGACCGTATTACGAGACGCTAATAACCCAAATCGATGACCCGTACGGACGGTCCATTTATTTCCAGTACGACTATGACGGCTCACGGCTGACCAACATCATAGACACCGCGAGCCTGGGCACGACTTTCATTTACGATGATTCGGGCTGGATCACCAACATGACGACACCCTACGGACCGACCTCGTTTCAACTCGTGGATGCCGGTGCCTTGTGGGGCTACGATGCCTGGGACCGTACGGCTCTTATCACGCAGCCTAACGGTGGCCACCAGCTATACGCCTTGATCCAAAACTGGATGGAGATTCCTGACTACGGCGTGGAGTATTATCCTGCTGCCCAAGTGCCAACCAACACTCCCATTGGCACGCTGGAGAACACCAATTTGTGGAGCCGTAACAGCTATCATTGGGGGCCGCTGCAATACTCCGCTCTTTCGACTACGGACCCGCTGGCGATGACCACGAATGACTTTCTCAAGGCGCGCATGCGCCACTGGCTGGGAGAAGCCCCCGACCCCGGGAATAAGAAGAGCATGGATACCCTGTCCATGGAGCGCGATTATAGTCCAGACGGTAATCTCGACGGTCAAAAAACGTGGTACGACTATCCAAACAAGGGACCAGACGGGCCAGGCGACAAAGGCTATCACATCTTGCCTGAGGTGGTGGCACGCGTCCTCCCTAATGGCTCAACCTGGTATGAGTGGGCGCGCCGCAATGCGTGGGGGCAACCCACCAATGTCGTGGAGACTTATACGCAACCAAACGGCACCGTTGGCCTGCGCACCAACCATTTTGTTTATGCCGCCAACGGCCAGGACTTGGTTCTACACATCGGCCCGCAGGGTGAGCAAGTGGTCAGCAATTACTTCGGGAACTCGTACCATCAAGTGGATGCCAGTTACGATGCGCTCAACCAGGAAACCAAATATACCTACAACGCCAACCGCCAACTCACCAGCATCCGCACCCCCGGCGGCTTGACCACGACGAACCTGTACTTCACCAGCGGCGATGCGCTCAACCGTTTGCAAAAGACCATCGACCTCGAAATCGCCCGCACCAACTCCTACACTTACTCCGGGGACTTGGTCTATTCCCATACGGATGAACGGGGACTCACCGTGACAAATTACTGGGACGGTCTTTCGCGTCTCACGGGCCGAAAATATCCCGACGGCACCACGACCTCAAACATCTACTCGGCGCTCGACATCACGGCCACCAAGGATCGCATGGGCTTTTGGTCGTACGCCGAATACAATGGCATCCGCCAGAAAGTGGCCGAGACCAATGCCAATGGCGTCGTCACACGCTACGGCCTGTGCGATTGCGGCGCGGTGATGTCTGTCACCAACGCTTGGAACACGCCGGTACAAATGGTCACGAGTTTTGGCTACGATCTCCAAGGCAACCGACTTTACACCTATTTCCCCGACGCCACGGTGACCAACTGGTATGACTCCCTGCGGCGGGTGATTGTTACCGGCGACGCCTGGGGCTACCGCTGGTTTAACTACAACAACCAGGGACTGCTCACTAGTGTAGTGTCTCTGAATTGTCTTTCGTAATTCGCGAGTGTTGTGCCAGAGCCTCCCGTGCTCGGCGAATCTTTTCCAGGATTGCTTTGCCGTCGGCGCGCCATTCATAACGCTGCGGTTTCAAGTTGCGTTGGGC
>DASUGI010000070.1:0-13961 GCA_036274115.1 Verrucomicrobiia bacterium | reverse complement strand
AGGAACGAATTGGTTACCTGGCCCGGCACATAAATCTCAGCGCCCACCGGCGAGCGAAGGAACGGATAATTCGGCGACACCAACGCATCATCCGGCGGAAATACCAAGCCGAACTTGCCGGACGCGCCGGCAGCGTAAATGTCAGCTATTTGCGCCGCTGTAAGCGCCCGATTGTATAACGCCAATTCATCAATCTGGCCGTCATAAAATGCAACAATGTCAGTGAAAAACAACGCAGCACCAACCATAAACTCTGCGATGCCCGGGAAAATACCTTGATTCCACGGCGTAGTGGCATGGAGAACGCCGTTTACGTAAAATCGCAAACTGGTGCCATCGTAAGTAGCAGCTAAATGAGTCCATTGGTTTAGCGGAATTCCGTTTGTTGCTGCGACCTGTGCTGTATTCACGGTCCCGCCATCAGCACAGACGAAAAAGAGAGGGACAGCACCCTGCATGTTCAATCCGTAACTTCGTCTGGTAAGCGTTCCACCCCCACCCACTACTCCACCCCACTTTTGAACCAGAGCCCGGTCCGGTCCAAAGGAACGAGGGTTCACCCAGAGTTCCATCGTCATTGCATTGGTGAAATCGAGGTTCGGTGCGTCGGGCGCTCTGAAATAAGAACTGGTCCCGTTAAAGTTCATTGTCTGCCCCACTTCACCCGGAGCGTAAGTGACTCCAAAATTCGTCCCGGTGTTCCCCCCGACGACGTCTGAAATGGTTAATTCCCCCGGCCACCAACTGACAAGGCCATCCAAGTTGGGCACCTGACGATACGCATAGTTGAGGCGATAGGTCTGTTGCGGCACGGTGGCGATACTGCGCAAAATCTCCCCGGAGCGCAGCGCCAGTGATTGCGCGCCCGTGTTGGCGGCAGGCGGATTGGAGAGTACCGTCACCGGGTCCGTTGTGATCACGTTCCAGCCATCCGGCACACCCGTCGCGGGGCCAAAGTAGTTGCCGCTGGTGGTCGGTAACTCAAAATCACTGATCCCCACCGGGGCCGGCCCGTTCGTCGGCAAAAACGGCGGCAGCGCAAATTTGATCGGCATGACCCCCGGGAGGTTCGTGTTCTCGGTGAACGTGAGATAACTGTGTGATGCGCTGGTGGAACTCACCGTATAACTCCACGCGGTGCCCACATTGGTGTTGCCAAACTCGTTGACGATAATGGTCACCTGCGTCCCGCTTCCCGGACCATACGTCAAGGTTCGCTGTCCCACGCCGGAAATCATCCCGCTGTCCCACAACGGCGCGCCGTCGTAATAAACCGTCATCTGGTCGGGAACCGTCTCAAAATTATAGTTGATGGTCAGTGTGCCCATTGTCGCTCCGGTCTCAATCACGGTGGTCTGCGGTTGATTGGAGCCGCTGGCGCTCACCGGAACAAAATTCGTCAGGTACATCGAACTGCCAAAGCCGCTGGAGTCGGTCCCCCCACGGTTCTCCACCAATAGCACCCGCGTGCCCTCGGGACTGATCAGCGTGACCGCCAGGTCCGAAACCCGCGGATGATCAATGCGCAGCCCCACTTCCACCTGCGCAATCCGCGCGTTGTTCGTCACAAACTGCGTGTAGTTATCCACCGCATCATCCCCGATCGGCTGACTGCCCGAGCCCCCCCAGTTGATCGGCACCACCGCCGGGCCCAAATAGTAGGTCGCCGTGTAAACATAGGTCTGGCTCTCACTGCTCGGGTTGAACACGCCTACGAAATAACGGCCCGGAGTCAGCGGCGGAAGGTCCGAGGGCGTGATCACCAGGCAATCTCCCGGATAGGGAGTGGTTACCGTCAGCGTGTAGTCGTAGGCCGTCGACGTCGGAAACTCGTCCTTGCGCACGAACACCTGCAGCGGCTGCGGATTGGGTGAAATCACGCCTACACACACCGTCAGATTCGTCGCCCCCACCGGCACATTGACCGCGTAATACTGCCAGGCCAGCGGCGGAATGGTGTTGGTCACCGACACGCCATTATTGGGCTGGCGATCCACGCGGATCCTGAGTTCATCCACCCGCCCGGTGCGCGACGTCAGGGCATCGTCCACAAAGTAGAACTTCCACTGCCCGTTGCGCGCGTCGCCGACGTAATCACGCAATTTGCCCGGCCCATCAGGGTGAATGGCATTGAGGAAATCACCTTCATCATTATCCTCATACAGGAACTGGTACGGTCCCGGTGGCGCGGGCACCAGGGGAGTTTCACGGTGATTGTTCAGCGCCACCGCAATGCCATTGGGACTGGTCATCGAACCGACCAGTTCGGAAAACGCTTCATGCGTGATCGTGTTGGTGACCACCACGCGGCGCGTCTCTCCACCCGTGGTGACGAACGCGATGAACCGCGCAATCCCCGGAGCTTCCGGCGGCCCTTCCGGGATCGTTCCGTCCGTATTCACCGGATACGCCTGAATGAAGCCAAACTCATCCTCATTCCCCAACGGCAACAAGCTGAAGATCGTAAACAGCTCAAACTCCGCCGCCTGATAATCCTCGCTCTTGACGCCAATGTAATACACCCGCCCGAAAACCGAGTCGTCGTAGATGACCGCTTCATCGCCATTAAATGTATTTCGCGACAAAGACTTATTCGCCCCAGCCACAGCCGTGGCATCAAGCTGTAAAATGGCCGGGTCGGTGGTGACGTATAAATCCACATCCGCGAACCTTCGCGTCGCGTCTGCCGGCCGCGTCTCGAACACTCCCGCCCGCGGCACCGCCAGGTCCGTCGAGGCACTCACCAGGAAGGAAGCGTTCGTGAACTGGGTCGTGTTGGTGACGACAAAGAAGTGCCATTGCGCGCGCGTGCCGTTCGTGGTGCCCAGCAGCGGCGTGTTGGCGCCGACCCGCTGACCTTCCAGACTGGCCGAGCTGAACGTCGGTGCATTGAACAGATTCGTAATCGGCGTCACCGGCGGCACACTGGAGGTCACCACCGGCGTCGTGGCGCCCAGCGTGATGGCGTTGGTCACCTGCCCATCGCCCGAAGAGATCACCAGCGCGTAATCCTGGACGAAGTTGTTGGGATGCGCCGTCACCGCATTCACGTTCACCCGGTTGGCCGTAATGGTGATCGAATAATTGCTCCCCAGCGCCGGGCTGATGTAGACGTTCTCAACATTGTTCACCGCATCAATGATCGCCGCATCATTGGTGCTCGCCGCAAACGTGAAAACACTTCCCGCGGGGATGTCGTTCCCGTGGTAAATAATAGGCCGCGTCGGGTCATCCAGACTCGTCACCACCAGATCCAGGTCGTTCACCAGTTTGACGCCGGCCGCCGGATTGCCCGGCGGATCCGTCCACACCAGCGTCACCCGCAACGGTTGCGTCCGCGCCGCCTCACTCAGGGTAATCGAATAGGTTTGACTCTGCCCCGTCGCCAGGGCGTTCGTCGGTGATTGATCGAAAAGATACATCGCGCTCGACGCGGTATTGATTCCATTGGTCAACGCCGCCGGCACGCTGTTGCGCAATTTGAGCAGACCCCACCCCTGATGGTTCACCGTGTTCAACACTTCAAAGAAATAGTTCTCCGAAACCGACCGCGCGCCGTTGATCAACAGCGCCTTCATCAGCGCCGGACTGTTCCGCAGCCGCGGCTGCGACCGTTCCTGGAAAAACTCCTGCATCAACGCCAGCGTCCCCGACGCACCCGCCGCCGCCATGCTCGTGCCCGATTCGTAACGGTAATAGTGCGGTTCGCCACCACTGAGCGAGTTGTTCAAGTTGCTCAACACCTCAAACCGGTTTCCAAATTCGTTGGTCACGATCACCTCGTGCACAATCTGCAGCCGGAGGTTGTTCGACGTGGTGTTGCGAATCCCGTAATACCACAGTTGTCCCACACTGCTTCCCAGCCCCCCGCCATCGGGCGGGACCGACACACGGTTCGTTCGGACAAAGTCAAATTGCGGCGGGTTCACGACCGGGTAATCCGCCCGGCGCACATAAATCGGCAGGTCCGGAAACGGAATCGGCGATTCCTCATGCGGCAGCAATTGAATGCGAAAACCCACCGCGTTTACCGGAATGAAAATCTCGTGGTAATCCAGGAAGTTCGTGAACACCTCGGCTTCAAACGTCGCAAAGAAATGGCTGGTGCGATTGTAATACGCCTGCTCCCAGGTGGGCGTCGTCGGTCGCGTCGACACCACAAACGTCCCCGGCGCCACCACGTCCGGCTTGAACCGCCCGAAATCACCCTCGATGCCCCGTCCCACATTCCCGCGACTCGAAAAGCTGGCCACCTGGTTCTCCGGCCCCGGACCCGTCATTCCCAGCCAGGGCTGGTTCGTCACACAATCCACTCCGTTCGTGCAACTCTCACAGGGCGTGCAGCGCCACGTCTGATTCGTGATGTTCCGTTGCAACTCAATCGCCCCGACCGTCAGGACATTCTTGGCCGTCGCCGGGGACAGAATGCTATCGGCATCGCCCGTCAACCCATCGTCATCACTATTGCCATTGTTACCTGCCGAGAACACAAACAATACCGGCTGCGACCCCGTCACGCCCGACAACGAATCCCGCACCGCCGCATCGTAACTGGAAGCCGCAATATTATACGAGCTGACATCGTAGTTCCAACTGTTGTTGGAAATCAGCGCATTGGTCAGTGCCGCCCCTTCCTGTAACGCCCGATCCGGGTCCGACCACGACTGGACATACAGGTTCGCGTTCGGCGCCATGCCACGATACTGGAAGTTCGTGGCGGGATTGATTGAGCCCGCGGCATTGGTCACCGTAAGCGATTGCGTGCCGTTGCCCATGATGATCCCGGCCACATGCGTGCCGTGGCCATCATCATCAACGTCCAGTCCCGGCACCGCCGGAATGACACGACTGACCAGGTCAGGATGGTCCGCAGACACACCACCATCATTCATCACCACCAGCACATTGGTCCCGGTGAGTTGCAGATGATTGGTCTCGGTTTGCGTATCGACAGCCACCCCCAGACGCACGCGACTCAAATCATTCGCCTTCACCCGGGCCGACACCACTTCCATCAACTCCACCGACGTCAACCGCGCCAGACTCGTCCAATCCACCCCTTCGGGCCCTTGCACCGTGAACACCGGCCCAAACGGAGAACCCGTCTCCGCCACCACCGTCAAACCCCGCTGCTCCAGTTCCGCCGCCAGTTCCGCCCGCCCATCCGCAAACGCCATCACATTCAACCGCGCCTCCGCAGGCAGGGCTTCCTCCGTTAACCCCAGCCGCAGCAAATCCCCTTTCAGTTTGTACACCGGCTCGTAAGGCAACACCGCCTGCGTTTGCGGATTGCCTTGCAGTTGCACCGCCGCCTCCGCAGACGCCCGCACCAAATACGCATTATTCGGAATGTAGGAAACAATCGTCGCTCCCGCCGCCGCCAACGCCGAACGAAACGTGTGATCCACCGCCCCACGCGCCTGCACGATGTAACTGCCCGGATCGCTCGCCGCCTGCAGATGCTGAGGAATCGAAAAACCCAACGGCTTACTCGTATCAATCAGCGCATTCTCCAGCAGAATCGCCCGGTCATCCCGCAGCAACTGACCCGCCGTCCGGGTCGTATTACTGAACCGATATGCCAACGGATCCGCTTTCGCCGCAGCCTTCTTCTCCCGACCCGCCATCGCCGCCGGTGCCGTCGCCTCGGCAACCGTATAGGCATTGGTTTTGGCCCCCCGCGGCGCGCGAGCCGCCATCGCCGTGGACGTTTCGGATGAAACCGCCGCGGCCCCAGGCCGATGCGCCAGACGCATATAGGCAAGAATCGCCACCACACAAATCACCCCGAGGCTCACCCAGATCAAGGCACGCGCACGCATAGTTCTCACTTTAACTCACAACCTTCCCGCCTACCCAGCTCAATCCGGCGGCAGATAATTATAGCTTTCAACAATCAGCCGCGGTGGATAGCGCTTTTTGGGTGGCAGATTGGTGCTGGTTTGTGTGGGATCAGCGCTTCCTTCGACGCGCACTACCGCTCGCGCAGCCACTTCTGCCGTAATCTGATAATTTGTGCACAGCCCGAAGAACGGGCCGCTGGTGATGATGGAATTCTGGGCCGGGCGCAAAGCCTGGCCATACGCGTAAATCATGAACCGCGGCTCGCCCAGCCGCACCAGCGAAAGGATCTGTTGGGGCAACCATTCGTATGCGGCGTCGTTGATGCCACGCTGGAAAGACAAACTGTTCGTCTGCAAATTCAGGAAAGGAGACTTATCCGTCAGTTCAGGCACGGACAATAAGTCGCCAACGGTCTGAAACTGGCCGCCGGCGTGAATAAAGCTGCCGGCAATATTGGTCCGCGCCCGCTCGGCATTAATGCCCGCCACCAACTTCACGACCGGCGACCACGTGTTCGTATCGAAGAGATTGTAAGGGCCCGCAGGTTCAATATTCGTGGCGCTGAACGTAGGCCGCACCCCGGCTTCAAGCAGGTTGGTGGAAGTTGAATTTGTCAACACCACCACGCCGCTGAAGATCGCCGACCAGGCGGCCAGATTGGTTTGATTCACCGACAACTGCCCGCGCGAAGCATTCTCGTTAACCGCCGTTGTCACCATGTCGAACAAAATCCGGTCTGTCGCCGGACGCGTGAGAAAACCTTCCCACAAATCGCGGTTGCCAATCCAGCGAGACCATTTCTCGGCAAATGGCTGGTAATTCACCGCCCAGGTATAGCTGTTCATGTTGGTGGCAATGTTGGCTGCGTTCATCCCGAGATCAGATGCCTTGAGGTAAATCGTCTGCCAGGCCGTGCCGCGATGAATACGTCCCAGCCACCCGATGGTCGGCATCGAAGAATTCGTGGGAAACTGCCAATCATCAGAGGCTGTCACGAGCGGATCTTTGAGTGACACGTCCATCGCTGTCGGACTCGTGTCAGTTGTGTCGTACGTCGGCCATGGTTTGTACCGGAGGTTCACCATGCCGAGATTCTCCATGACATTAAAGTTTGTGCTTCCTGCTGGATAAATTCTTTGGGTTTTGCCCGACCCTTCGACGTAGAGCATGTCACGAGCAATGTAATGGACCAATGGGTCATTCGCCTGCCATGTCATCGGCACGGAAAAAGTTACGGTCGGACTAAACGGTGCATAGGCCCTCAACTCCGGATTGGTCGCCAAGTACGTTAGCCCCGTACGAGGATCGATAAAAGACGCTTGAGCGCCGGGCGGCAGAAAGAACGCTTTAAATTTGGCAATCTCCTGGGCGATTTGGTCTGAATAAGTTGTATTATCGCGCCAGTATCGTTCGTTCTGTCCGCTGCCAAACAATCCCCGCGAGGCCAGAATCTGCTGTTGGATTCCGGGCCAACCTGAAACCAACGGACCCGCGCCTACCGTATTCGTGCCCCAGAGTCTAAGAAACGGATTGGTGGGATCACCCTCAACCTGACTTTGCGCGATGACATGCCCGAAGTTGGTCTGCCAGTTCATGTCACCGAGCAGCACGTAGTCGAGAATTCTGCCCGTGCCACGCTCCAGCACCATCGCTTGCACACGATTCGTGATGGAGAGATTCCACATCGGAAAAAGCAGTCGCGGATCGACCTCGAACCCATTCTGAATGTCCGTGGTGAAAGTGGCACTGCCGGGCCGGTAGCCCACCATGGAGGGAGTAAACAATTCTATGTTGGTCCGGACTGGCACGACGAACGAAGGATCGTCATGGCTGTTTTTCAGCCAACCACCCCATACGGGCCGCGTTGCGGAGGGCACGCCTATCGAGCCGGTAAAAGGCACGGTCTTGTTAACATTGACCCCGTTGTCATTGGTCAAAGAAAGCGTAACACGATTGTTAACAATGATATCTACGGGCCGATTATAGTTGTTGCTGTAAGAGTTCCAAAACTCGGCACCTGTCGCCAGATACACATTCATTGTGAAGAACTGGTTTGTTTGTGAGATGGCCGTCTGACCGCCCTGCCCGGACTTCACCAATTCCAGCCGTCGTGTCATCGTGAAGACCGCATCCATCGAATACTCATTGAAATTTGGCAGCCCTTTGACGGCACCAACCACCAGCGGCACTCCGAAAACCAGGTCGTTTGTATTAAACGAGGACCAATTGGTAAAAATGGTCAAATCAACCGGCGGGCGGTTGGGCAATTGATTGGTGGTTTGAATTTCACCAAAGCCGGTAATGTAAACGTTAGAGAAATTGGTTCCGTTGCTGACTTCGTTGGTGACGGCAAAGTAAGGGCGGAACACCGTCGGATAGCCACTGAGCACGTTCGCGTTGGGTTTCGCGTCCCAGATGTTGGCCGCCATCTGTAACACGCGATGTACCGCCGGTGAGTAAACCATGTGCCCTTTGACAAACACGGGGATATTCGTCACGCCAAACGCTCCATTCACCTGAAAACGGTTGGTGAAATCCACATAATCGCTGGCGATCCATTGCTGGGAGTAGGTCGTCAGCAACCGGTCCGCCAGGTTCGTGAAGAACAACACCGAACCCGGCACCCCAAATGCCGGGATCTCCGCGCCGTTACCACCAAAAATGCGTGGATCAATCCATTCAACGAAATTGGTCGCGGATAAACCCCCGACGTTCACGTAATTGAGGTTCAATCGGTCAGTCTGATCGGGCACGGAATCCGTGCTGAGTTGGGCCAGCAGCCGATAAAACGTGGTTTGGTCGTAAGTGTTGGTTTGGGCCAGGGCTGAGCCAAGCCGGTTTGAAAAATCCGTTCCGGTTTTACTGACATCAAATAAATCCTGCATCGAAAAGAAGTGGTTTTGCATGTCCGCACCGGACCAGGGTGCCGAGGTCCTCGTGGCATCGGGGTCAGTCGCATAACTGTTAAGGTTGTCCTTCACCAAGCCTGCCGAGTATCCGTCATACCAATCGTTCTGAAACGCGAAGACACCGGCATTCCCATAAAGGTCAAACACACTTCTCTGCGGCACGCCAGCGCGGCGCCAGTTCCACAAATCGTAAGCGTTGCCAAAGGCTTGTCCGGTACTCGGAAAACCGGGGTTCGCGCTATAATTATAAAGTCCGCCATTCAGCGGATTGTTCCAATAATTGGTGTTCAAATCCGCCAGAAAGGCAGCCAGGTTGATTTCCCAGGAGCCCACGCCCTGATTCCGCAGGAAGTAGTTAGGTTGAGCGGGATCCTTTGCATTGTTGTGAATGTAATTAAGATCCAGCGTCTTTCCGATCGGCACAGCGGCGTAGGCGAAGCGAAACACGAATTTGTTCGAGGGCGAGTGTGGCAACTCGATGCGCTCGGTGCCGCCAATCCACTGCGGGTCACCCACGACATAATTGGTGGCAAAGAGGCCATTCGTCAGAATCACCGGTTGCAGAACGTTGCCCACCTGATTACTGACGCCCAAAAACCCGGTCAGATCCAGTCTTCCATTCCGGTTCAGGTCGATGGAGGAACGGAACTCCATTCCGCCCGCCAGGCGATTGGTGATGAACACGGGCGGACTGGGATTGTAAAAAAGATTCAGCAGATTCTGCAGCGCCTGATTCTGGTTCAGCGCGCCGCCCGTGCTGAGATAGTTGTAGTTGACGTTGGTGAGTCCATCGAACGCAGACGGATCAAAGCCTTCCCCGCGGTAGAAGTTTGTGGAAACCAGCAGGTCATAGTATGCCAGGTTTCCGGACGCGAGAATGCCGGCCAGCAAATCGGCCTGCGCCCGGACCATAGCGGTATCCGCAGCCAGACGCGCTGTGGTCTGGTCGGTTGCCGTTTTCACCGCGCCTTTTTCGCGTCCACTCAGGGCGAGGAACGCCACTGCCAGAAAGGTAATCACGGACAACATGATGACCGTGATGATGAGCGCCACGCCGGAACGGGAGTGGCGACGGATGACCGGTGACCGGAAAGATGGGGAAGCACCAACTCCGCCGGCGGCTCGGCGCAAATCGTGAATCGTGAATCGTAAATCGGGAAGTCTCATTGATATGCCAAAGGATCTACGTTGCGAACCGGCACGCGCCAACGGAACAAATGCACCTTGCCTGCCTGTTGTGCGAGAAAGTTGCTGCGGATGTTGGCGTCGCTGATGGATTTGGCACGCTCCAACGTGCGTTCCTCCAGGATGCCGAGTTCGATCTCAACCGAGCCGGGCACAGCGTTGCTGTAAAAGCTAAATGAATAGGGTTCGTCCAGTATCAAACTCGGTTTGTAATCGACATACACGTTAGTTCCACTGCTCGCACTCCCCTTTAACCGATCAACCCATACTCCATTGGTATCGTAGGCACGCACTCTGAAATGCACGACGCCGTCCAACAGTCGAGTGACGTTGAGATTGGTATACCAGACATTGGTGAAACTGGAATAAACCTGCCATAGTGGCTGACCTACATAGGCGTTCGTTTCGTACCGGTAGAGCGTTCCCACTCCACCCGCCGGCCACAGGCCGGTCGCCGGATCAAAGACGGTATAGCCGATCCCTTTCCAGCGTTGGTTTTCCTTCGAAAGAAAGAACACATCCTGCAGCAGATTGGTGCGAGGGTTTCCCGGGTTTCCGGGCAACTCCTGCAACAAAGGGACAGCGTCGTGGAGCGTCATTCGGAAGTTAATTGCCCCCGCCAATCCAAAGTTTGGTTGATAGGCTGGCGCCATCTGGGAAAAATCGCGCGTCATGATGTCCGTCACCGCACGCCCCGCCTCCAGCACATCCACCTGGGTCGTCCCCAGTTTGTAGGCGCGCTGGGTCTGGCTGAACATCGCCACCAAACCAATAATGATGAACGAAAGCAGCGCCACCACCACGAGGACTTCAATCAACGAAAACGCCACGGTGACTTCCCGCCTTACGGGCGAGATAAACCCGGCACTTTGACTGTCTGTAGCGCGTGTCTTCACAAGGCGAATTGATTAGTGGCCACATACACCCCAGGTTGCACAAACCAGCGAGGCGTGTTGGCTTCGTTCAGAAAAGCGCCCCCGAGGGTCGTGCGAAAAACCTGCCGCTGGCTTCCCGCCTCACCATTGGCTTTGACTGGCCAGCGGAAAATGAGTCGCACCTCGTGGAGATTGTTTTGCAGCATCCGCGCGGTTTGCCAGTAATTCGATCGCGCCACGACTTCATTAGTGGAAAGGCCAATTGCCATCGCATATTGAAAATCCGTCCAATTGGTCGTCCAGTTACGGTACGGCACCACTTCCGAAACCAGCCGGTAACGAAAACTCAAGTCCCTTATCGCCGCGTTTTGTTGCGGCGCCTTTTCAATGGCCGGTCCACTCAAGGCGCGGATATACGCCACGACGTAATTGCTGCGAAAGGCGGATGGGCCCGGTGTCGGTGTTTCAAAGACGTATTTTGGTGTGCTTAACAATCCGATGATCCGTTGACCATTGGTCAGCGTGTTCAAGCTCAGGTCGGGTTCACCCTGAGCGGTGCCGTCGATCGAGTAGTTGGTGTAGCTGTATTGGTAGGACCTCGGACCAGCAAGGATATTGGTTTGAGCATCAAAGCGGGTTTGAACCACAGTGATGGATTCGACGTAATTCGTGAGATCATCCAGTCCCCGCGCGCCGCTACGAATCGCGTCCAGAAAGTAATTGGCGTCGTGAACAATGATGGTTTCTTCGCGGTTCTCCTTTTGCACGTTCAGCCCCGCCGGCAATACGCCGATGATTGCCACCAGCGCGAAACCAATGATGGCGACGGACAAGGCGATTTCGACCAGGGTAAACGCCGACCGCGCTCGAACCCACGACCGGGAGGAACACCGCGCGCCCGCCGGCGGCAACCCGGCGCCGTTCTGTTCGCATTGAAAAGGTTCGCGCAACAACTTCATGGGAATTCCTGTTTTTCGATGCGGGCCCGCCCCGTCAGCCAGTCGATGTGCACGAGCAGGAAGGCATTGGTGCTCTCGCCCGCGCGCACTTCGGAAACCTCCGGCGTGCCCGCGATGGGATTCCTGGACGCGTCACGCGCGTGGCTCACGGCACCGCGCACGATGGGAATGAACTCGTCCCGGCCGGATTCCAATTGTCCCAGATGGTTGAACGCAATGTACGGTAACGCTGGATAAGGCGCGCCGAGCACCGCCGCCCTTTCTGACGGAAACGGAATATTGTTGGTGACACTGAAACCAAAAACGCTGAAGGGACGAGCCGGGTTGGCTGGATTGGTTATGTTCAGCGAGGCCGTCTGCGGCTGGAATTTCCAGGGTGCGATAATGGCGCCCTCGGGCAACACGCGCCATCGGGAAAGGTATTCGGGTGAACTCCGGCCGGGCTGTTCGCCCACGCTGCGCAGCGTCACAAAATTGTAGGCAACGAGTTGTTTGTCGTAGAGTTTCTTGGCCCGCTCTACTTCATCGGGCAAAGCGGACAACTTCGCGTAATTCGCATCGCTCCAGAAATTCGACGGGCAGAACACCATGTAAACCGTCGTGCGCTGGCTGATGGCGTATTGGCGGGCGCGGGCGACATCGTCCAGCAACTGGCGCGTCGTGGCCGCGAGAGCATCCTGCGCACGAAAGTTCTTCAAGGACGGCATCGCAATGGCCGCCAGGATGCCAATGATGGCAATCACCACCAGCAACTCGACGAGCGTGAATGCGGATTGACGGAAGGTGGGTTTCATAGGCTCACTGCCAGTGCAGCAGATTGTTCTTATTCTCCCCAACATTGGCCTTCTGGTCTTTCACGGCGCGGCGGTCCTGGCCCATCGACCAAACGAGGATTTCGCCGACGTGTTCGTAATCGTCAGTCGCACCGCCCGGTATGGGATTCAGCAGGCCGTTGAATCCAATCTGCCCGGCCTTCTGGGAAACGGCCGCACGCGAGTACACCGCGTCTCGACAACCACCGTTTCCGCTGTAGTCGAGTGAAATGATGTAAGGCTGTCCCCACGGATCGCGGTATTCACCATCCGGACCAACCCCCGGAGCGCCCGCATCGCTGGTTCGAGTCACATTCAAGAAACTCAAACGTTGCGGATTCAGCACGTGGTTCTGATTGGGCGTGGGCTGACCGTTGGCATAGGAAACATCATCCAGCAGGATGGCGATAATCCCGGCATTGCTGGAAACGACCGTCGTGGGAGCCGGGCCGACTTCATTCCAGCCAAAAGTCACGTCGTTGGTGACCGTGCCGATGCCCGGCAGCACCGGCAGCCGCCCATACTTGGTCGCGTAGCCACTCAACGCCGCAGCAATGGCCGTCGTCTCCACCTTGGCGCGCGCCCGGAGCGCGGCCGTCTTCGCCCTCAACACGGCACTCAGCACCAACGACGCGAGAATGCCAATGATCGCAATGACCACGAGCAACTCGATCAGCGTGAATCCGGATTGGTGGCGGGCGCGTTTCACAAAATCATTGCCAGCTCAGAAGGTTGTCCTTGTTGTCACCCTCTTTCGCTTTCTGGTTCGGGTTGGCTTTGCGATCGGCCCCGAGCGACCAAATCATGAACTTGCCTGTGTAACCGAAGCGATTTAGTGCGCCACTCGGGTTTGAGAGACCGTAAGGTCCGCCTTGGGAAACCGAAGTGCGCGAGTAAAGTTGATCGTAACACGTGTCGTCGAGACCGGTGTCCATCGAGATCACGTACGGGCTACCCCAAGGATCACGGTACTCGAGCAACGCGTCGACTCCGCCAGAGGTCGGGTCGGAGCTGAATTTGGCATTAAGGTTCGCAATCCGGCGCGGATTCAATACGTGACCGAAGTTCACCGTCTTTACGGCGTTCGTTTGCTTGTCATATTCCAGATCCATAAGAATGGCGATAACCCCTGAGTTGGTGGCAATGGCGGTTACGCCGTTTAGTGTACCTCCCGCAATGTAGCCAAACGTCACATCGTTAGTTCCCGTCTGGATGCCCGCCGCGGGAAAGCGTCCGTTGTAGTCAGCCTCATAGCGACCAATGGCGAGTGCGATGTTCTGCATGTCGGCCCGGGCGCTGGCTTCGGCGGCTTTCCGCTTGGCGACGCCGATCGCGGGGAACAACATCGCGGCCAGGATGGCAATGATGGCGATCACC
>DASUGI010000069.1:0-33653 GCA_036274115.1 Verrucomicrobiia bacterium | reverse complement strand
TTTGCCACGACCGGAACGGAAATGGATGTGGACCTCGCGGTCGGCACATTTTCCGATGAGATGGAAATCGGCGACACGGCCTCGCACACCGCAACGATCGGTTTCTACTACACCTTCTGAACCGCTCGTTTCTCGACAATTGACGCTCCGCCCGGCTAGATTGAACGGGATGTTGTCTTTGAACCAGCCGCTCGTCATCGCCGGTCGCACCTTCCGTTCCCGGCTCATTCTGGGAACGGGAAAATTCTCCGCGCCTGAGGTCATGCGCGCCGCGTTGGCGGCCAGCGGAACAGAAATGGTGACCGTCGCGTTGCGACGAGCCGATTTGAGCGGCAAGAAAGATCCGTTTGCCAACATCCTCGACTTCGTTGATCCCGAAAAATATCTGCTGTTGCCGAACACCAGTGGGGCCATGAATGCGGATGAAGCGGTACGCCTCGCCCGCCTTGCGGTCGCCGCCGGGTTGCCGAAATGGGTGAAACTCGAAATTCATCCCGACCCGCGCTATCTGTTGCCGGACCCGATTGAAACCTTCAGAGCAGCGGAGCTGCTCGTGAAGGAAGGATTCACGGTGCTGCCCTACATCAATGCCGATCCCGTGCTGGCGAAGCGGTTGCAGGAAGTCGGTTGCGCCACCGTGATGCCGCTCGGTTCTCCCATTGGTTCTAATCGCGGGGTCCAGACGCGCGACCAGATTCGTATCATCATTGAGCAAGCCACGGCTCCCGTGGTCGTGGACGCCGGGCTTGGTGCTCCGAGCCACGCCGCGGAGGCAATGGAATTGGGCGCGGACGCCGTACTGGTAAACACGGCCATCGCGGTCGCCAACGATCCCAACCGCATGGCCATTGCCTTCAAGCAGGCCGTCGAAGCGGGACGCACCGCCTACGAGTCAGGTCTGGGAGCACCGAGCGACATCGCCAGTGCCACCAGCCCGCTCACCGCCTTTCTGGATTAATCATGCACCGAAACACTCTTGCGCCGGCGCGGGTAAGAAGAATTTTACAAGCGGCCACGAAGACCCGCGTCCTGGTGGTTGGCGACGTAATGCTCGATCAATTCCTGTGGGGCAGCGTGGTGCGCATTTCGCCGGAAGCGCCCGTACCGGTGGTGGATTTTCTGCGAGAGAGTTTTATGCCCGGTGGCGCCGCCAACGTCGCCCGCAATTTGACCGCTCTGGGCGTGATTACGGAGATCTTCGGCGCCGTGGGCCGGGACGCGGCCGCGGATCAACTCCGCACGCTGCTCGGCGAACAACGCATCGGCTGCCGCGGATTAATCGCCAGCGCTTCCCGCCAAACCAGCCTTAAGACCCGCATCGTCGCACAAACCCAACAAGTCGTGCGCATCGATCGCGAAACTCGCGACGGCATCACCCCACAACTGGTCGAGCGACTGCTCGCCGCGATCCGTTCGCAAATCGGCAAAACCGACGCGGTGATCATCGGCGACTATGGCAAGGGCGTGGTGACTCAATCCTTGCTGAACGAACTAAAAGCGCTGTGTCGTGACCATGGTGTGTGGCTGAGTCTTGATCCCAAGCCGGTTCATCATCTCAACCTTGCCGGCCTTTCACTCATCACGCCGAACCGGAAAGAGGCGTTTGAACTCGCGAACCTCCCGGATGAAACGCGCAACGCCAATCCAGTGGCCGATAAAAACCTGATGTTGGTGGCGGAACGCCTGCTCAACGAACTGCGTCCTGCCGTGTTGCTCATTACTCTGGGCGAACTTGGCATGTTGCTCTGCCAGCGCGACCAGAAGCCATTTCACATTCCAACGATTGCCCAGGAAGTCTTCGATGTCTCCGGTGCCGGAGATACGGCCATTGCGACGTTTACCCTGGCAATTGCGGCGGGCGCGTCCCCGATTGAAGCCGCCATCCTTTCCAATCACGCCGCCGGCATCGTCGTGGGTAAGGTCGGCACGGCGACCACCAGCGCCGAAGAATTACTTGCCAGTTTCCGGCAATGAGCTTTTCAAAAATCACGCCTGAGACCATCCGCGCCATGAAAACGCGCGGCGAGAAAATCGCCGCGCTCACCGCCTACGACTATCCGATGGCCAGGCTCCTCGACGAATGCGGCGTGCCGTTCCTGCTCGTGGGCGACTCCCTGGGAATGGTGGTGCTGGGGTATCCGAACACCACTCACGTCACCATGGCCGAGATGGAGCATCACACCCGGGCCGCCGCTCGCGCCAAGAACCACGCTTTGATTGGAGCGGATCTCCCTTTTCACGCCTACGAGACCCCGGAAGCCGCGCTCGCCAACGCGCAACGATTGATTTCGGCCGGTGCCGAATACGTAAAGGCGGAAGGCGGGCGGGAAATTCTCCCGCAAATTCGCGCGATCATCTCTGCCGGAATCCCCTTCGTGGGGCATCTGGGTATGTTGCCGCAGCACATTCTGGAAGAGGGCGGCAAGTATCGTATCAAAGGCCGTGACGACGCCGGCCATGCAAAACTATTGGATGATGCCGCAGCGCTGGCCGAGGCCGGAGCGTTTGCCGTCGTGCTCGAATTGGTCACACCGCCCGTCGCCAGGGAGATCACGGAGCGATTTCCCTTCGCCACGATTGGAATTGGCTCGGGACCGGACTGTGACGGGCAGATTCTGGTGACTCCGGATTTGGTTGGAACGTTCCCGTGGTTTACGCCGAAGTTTGTGAAGCCGGAGTTGAATGCCGCCGCGCAAATACGCGAAGCCGTGGGACGCTGGCGCGCGTCCCTCGGCTCGCGTTGAGGTCACTTAATGGGATGCGCCGTCGTCGCGTGTGGTGGATCCAGCGGTGGCGGACGATGATTCAAGGCTCGCCTTCGCATGCGGGTAAAGACGAAGAGATTGAAGAAGTGCATGAAGCCCAGCACCAGCAGTACGAGACCCACCTTGGTGCTCAGGATCTCCAATCCCTGCTGCAGGGTCGCGGCGGTAACGCCGTATTTCAGGGCCAGCGTCACGTAGCCGACGTTGATCAGGTAGAAGCCCACGACGAGCAGATGATTCACGGAATCGGCGAGCTTTTCGTTGCCAAGGAAACTGTCCACGAGGAAGATGCGCCCGTTCTTGTGGAGCGTGCGCGCCACCCAGACTGTGAGGGCGACACTGATGGCGAGGTAGCTGAGATAGGTGGTAACAATCCAGTTCATAATGTCTTTTCCTTTCTGCGTGTCAGCCCTTTCTGTCCTGACAGAAATATCGTAACACAAAGCGCGTCGGAGGCAAGGGCCGATTCAAAAGAGTTTTGTTTTCCGGCGGTAACCCGCAAAATCTGGCGCGTGAAAGGATTGTCACATCTCAATCGCCGGGGCGACGCCAGCATGGTGGACGTCTCGGCCAAGCCGGTCGTCCTGCGGGAAGCGACCGCCCGGGGCGAAATTCGTCTGAGCCGGGCCACTTTGCGCCGGATCACCAGCCACCAAATTGCCAAGGGAAATGTTCTGGCGACCGCGCGACTCGCGGGAATTCTCGCCGCCAAGAACACCGGCAACCTCATCCCCCTCTGCCATCCCCTGCCCCTGTCGCACAGCGAGGTGAATTTTGAAATTCCCCGGAGCCGCGATCGCATCGTCATTACTGCATCTGCAAAAATTGCGGCACAAACCGGCGTTGAGATGGAGGCGCTGACGGCAGTGAGCGTTGCTGCGTTGACGATCTATGACATGTGCAAAGCGGTGGATCAAAGGATGCAGATCACGGGCGTTAAACTTATTTCCAAAACCAAGCGGCCTTTGCCGACAGGGAATTCATGAAAGCACGACAACTTACCGTGGGCATTATTACGATTTCGGACCGCGCGTCGCGGGGGCAGTACGATGACCTGGGCGGGCCCGCCTTGAAAAAAGCCGCGGAAGGTTATGGCTGGCAGGTCGCCGCGGAGTCACTCGTGCCCGACGAAAAGCAGGACATACAGAATGCGATGCGGCAATTGATTGGGAAAGGTTGCCAGCTCATTCTCACTACCGGAGGCACGGGCGTGGCGTTGCGCGACGTGACCCCCGAAGCGGTGCGGGAAATTGCCGTGCGAGAGCTGCCTGGCTTCGGCGAAGTGATGCGCGCGGAGTCCATGAAGATCACTCCCAATGCGATCCTTTCGCGTAACCTGGCAGTCGTGGTTGAAAAGGCACTGGTGCTTTGCCTGCCCGGCAAACCCAGCGGCGCGGTGGAATGCCTCAGCTTCGTCGTGAAAGCGATTCCTCACTGCGTCGAAGTCCTGCAGGAAGTGCCGACGAGTTGTTGAGCCGAGTCTTTTTCTGGCTTGAAACCGCGCTTCACCCCTACAATTCCCCCCGCATGACCGAAGCCGAACCGCTGCAACAAATCAATCGCACCTACGTCCGGTATCGCGGCCGGGCTTTGTCTTACTTCGCCGGGTGCGATTACTTCCGCCTGGGTAGTCATCCCAGAATCCTGAAAGCGGTGAGTGCAGGCCTGCGCCGTTACGGTTTGAATGTGGCCGCCTCCCGCATCACCACGGGCAATCACGAACTGTTTCCCGCCCTGGAAAATGATTTGGCGGACTTCTTCGGAGCTGAATCCGCTTTGCTGACCACGACCGGTTACATCACCAACCTGGTCGCCGCCCAGGGACTCGCCGGCCAGTACTCTCATGCCCTCGTGGACGAGCGGGCCCATGCCGCGCTGCACGATGCTTCCCAGTTATTGAACTGTCCCGTCCTCACGTTCAAGCACCGCGACCCGCACAGTTTCGCGGCCACGCTGCAACGATGCGGAAAAGCGGCGCGCCCGATTGTGTTAACGGACGGCATGTTCTCGCGTGATGGCTCGACGGCACCGCTGAAAGCGTATTTGAAACTCCTGCCTCAGGATGGCTTGCTCATGGTGGACGACGCGCACGGAGCGGGCACGATGGGCAAGCACGGCAAAGGCACGGTGGAACTGGAAGGCATCCGCCGCGACCGCGTCGTGCAGAATATCACCCTCAGCAAGGCCTTCGGCGTTTACGGCGGAGCCATTCTGTGTTCGCGGAAGCTGCGACAACAACTCGTGTCGAGCCGGCTGTTTGCGGGCAGCACTCCTCTGCCATTGCCCTTGGCGTTCGCGGCGCGACAAGCCGTCCAGTTGGTTCGAGGGAATAAAACGTTTCGGACCCGACTTCAGGAAAACGCGTCGTTTGTGAAAACCCGATTGCGGCAGGCGGGGTTGTCGCTGCCGGACGCCCCCGGACCGATCATCTCGATTCAGTTAGCCGACCGGAAAAAGATTGAGCGGCTTAAACGCGCCTTGCTGGCCGGTGGCATTTTTCCGCCGTTTATCAACTACCACAGCAATCCGGGAAATGGTTATTTCCGGTTTGTCATTTCCAGCGAACACACGCGCCAGCAATTGGAAGCATTGGTTCAAACGCTGGCACGGACCCAAAAGTGCAGCCTCAACGCGTAAGCCAGGACGCTTACCGCTTAAGGAACTTCCCGGGCCCGCAGGAACTGACTTGGCGAATTCGTAAGCATCGGGGTTTCGATCCGCAACAGGCCGTTGGTGAGCACTGCATTGTTGGTCAACTGAGGCCAGTTGTTCATGGAGAGTGAAAGGTTCGTGCTGAAATAAAACTGAATGTTCGCGGCCCGGTTGGAGCTGATGGGACTTCCGTCCACAGTGCCGAGCAAGGACCGAACGTGTCCGCCTACGATGTCGGTGGAGACAAACTTCAATGGAGATGGATTGCTGATCAGGGTGAGGCTCAACCGGACGTCGTTTGGATTTCCCAACGAGCCGCCAAATATGCACTCCAGATTCCCTGGAGTGCCATCCAGGGTGGTAAGCTCGCCACCCAGGGCGAAGGCCTGTCCTGCGGCTGCCATGATGTTGGTAAGAAAGGCATCGTTGAGAGAAATGGCAATGAATTGATTCGCTTCGGAGGTTGAGAACACCCGGCTTCCATAGATGGCGCCGTCACCCAGGTCGTTGAAAACAGGCGTCAGACCGGAGCCCCCGGCAACCAAAGTGGGCACCGGTGTGCTCACATGCCGCAATTGATAGGTCTCCGAACCCGTCGGGCTGCTGATTCCATACGTATTCACGATCAACTGAGCCGCCCCCACGGGCGCCGGGAGGGGAGGGATGTTGAACGCAAACCAGTCACGCAACGGAGTACTCGCAGCGTCCAAATCTCCGACGAAATAGTTGGCATTCGCCGGCCCATGGAAGCCGGATATATCGTACCAGCCCTGATCGAAGGCCGCGAGGGAGATATTGGTGCTGAAGGCGACGACACTTAACGTGGCATTGCTGCTGACAACCTGACCGTAGGCATTGCTCACAACGACCGAATAGTTGCCCGCATTGCTGTATTGGACCGAGCTGATCATGTAGGTGGCATTGGTGGCTCCAACGAGAGGAACGCTTTCCTTGCGCCACTGATATCTCATGGGCGTTCCTCCCACGGCGCTCACCGTAAAACTGACATTGGTCCCGACAGTGGCGGTCTGGCTGAAAGGCTGGGTGATAATCGTGGGCGGGTTGGTGGGAGCGACGAGACTAAACGTGGCATCCGCATATCCGACCGTTTCCGATGTCCCACCGAACTGGCCACTGCCCTCGTAATGGAAATACCAACGATTGCGCGTCAGCGAAACCGTAAGACAAGCCATATCGGACAGATTACTGAAGGAGGCCAGGGTAGTGGTTGTTCCACTTGGCACCTGAGTGCGGGCAATCGTCGTCGGGTTTTGAACGTAAACCAAGTAAAGGGTTCCACTGAGGTTCTCCACCACGCCCCAAAACGCCCAGTTCTCGGTGCTCGTATGTCCAGGCATCCCCATCGCTCCCCGGTCGATTACCGTGCCGGAAGGAAGAATGACCTCATAAACGCGCGATCCGTTGTGCAGGGCAATCCGCCCGTAGCCCGCAAAGATGCCGCTACCGGAGCCCATGACGATCTGAGTCGAAAGTGGAATGACATTCCCGGTCGGCAGACCGGTCGAGCCATTCAGTTCTACGAGCGATGTCACCGTCCCGCCACCGGCCAGCAGGTTCGTCCCATTGCCCAGGTGATACAGCTGCTCCGTCCGGAGGTCGCTCACCATCGCGTCATTGACCCGGCCAATGCTGGCGGCCCCGGAAAGATTGGCCAGGGAGAATCGCGCCGTGGCGGTGTCCCCGGAATAAAACACCTGCGACGAAGAGGCGGCGATTCCCCCGCGATCATCACCCGTCAAACCACTGTGATCCACAACCGCACTGCCACTCGGCAGCAGCGCCAGGATCTGGAATTCCGCACTGGGCGGCAAAGGATTAACGGTAAGCACAGCGATGGCGCTGGTGGCATACCCATAGGGATTGGAAACGATCACCGTGTAGTCCCCAGCGTCGTTCATCTGTACGTTGAACAGCGTGAGCGTGCTATTGGTCTGGCCCGTGAGATTGCTGCCATTTCTTTGCCATTGATAGGTGCGCGGAAAACCTCCCAGCGCGCTCACGGAAAACTCCGCGAAGCCACCTTCAAACGCAACATAGTTGGTGGGGTGGTGCGAGATGGTGGGTGGGTTGGTATTCGGCGGCGCGTGAGAAGCCCAGGCCAAAGCATTGGCAAGCAACTGACCGCCATGGGTGTTCGTTTGCCAGAAATCGGTTCGGCCCGTGCCCGAGGATGGCGGATAAAAGTTCAGCCCGACAACTCTTCCGTTACCAAACTGGTTCGCGCCCACGAGCGGTTGACCATTACTCCAATGGGCAACCAGCGTGGCGCCATTGGCGATGCCGATGGAACTGTTGTGGAAACTGCTGCTTCCGCCGTTAAACACCGTGACACCGTCCAGGAGTGGATGCCCTGGAGCGTCGGGAACGAGCGTCAAAGTAGAACCGCTCGAAGCGCTCCCGGTAGTAAAGGGCAGATAATTCCCCGTCTTGATTCGGCCCTGGATGGCACTTCCGCCGGAACTGTAAAACCCGAAGGTGGCCAGCACCACGCCCCCGCCACTGTCGACGTAGTCGGCCAACACATCGCCAAGAGCAATATTGTCATTGAAGCTGGTGTCGGAAAAGACCAGGACGGCAGCGTACTGCTGCAGTTGGCTCAAGGTCGGCACGGGATAACCCGCCTTGGCCAGAAACGGGTCCACCTGTGAAAAGTTGCCCGCGGTTGAAATCCGGAGCGCCACGTCGTTGTTCCAGACATCCGTTGACGGTGCGCCAAAGATCGCTACCCGCCCAAAAGTGTCATCATTGATAATCGTGCCCGTGCCGACTGCAGTGCCCAAAGTCATGTTGACCGGATTGCTCAGCAAAGCCAGGAACGTTTCGGCCGATTCCGTGTTGGTATCTCCCCGTACTTGGACGGCGAAAAACTGGTTGGTCTGGCCGATGACAAAATTCAAAACTCCATTGGTCGCCAGGTAATCATCTCCGGCGAGTGCCGTGACATTGGTGGTGACAAAACTCACCGAGACATTGGTTGCGGGCGGCGGCGAAACCGTCACCGCGAACACGAGAGGGGTCAGACCACTGTTGCCTTCCAGCACACTGACGTCGTTGATGGAGGCCACGGGGAACTGCACGGTCGTCGCAACCTCAACCGAGTTGTTGCTCAAGAGGGCGTCGGCTTCACCCCGATGAACGGAAGCGCGATTGGTCAGTGTGCCTGCGGTGTTTGCTCTGACTCCTATCGTCACGCTGGCAGTTGCGTTGCCCGTCAGATTACCCAGGGCACAAACCAAAACATTGCCGTTGGTAGTAATCGAACCCTGGGAAGCCGCCACGGAAGTGAGCGTGACACCGGTTGGCAGTTGATTGCTGAGGACCACACCGGTCGCGGAAGCCGGCCCCACATTGGTTATGGTTACCAGGTAGTTGAGATTACCTCCGACACTCACCGGGTCGGGCGTATCTTCGACCTTCAGGGCCAGGTCATTTCGCAATTCCACCATCATCGCCGCGCTGTTGCCCGCATGTGCGGCGCCGTCATCGGCTCGAATCGTCAGATTCGTCGCCGGTGCGAGTGCCGTGAGGTTGCCCGTCCAGATTCCATTGACGAAAGGTCCGGATACTGTCGGAGAAATCAAACCGGACACCGTCGTCCCAACCGTATAGCGCAAATCCACAAACCACCAGCGGACACTGGGGGAAGACGAACTCGCGGGAAAGGCATCGCCACTGGCTTCGCAACTTTGACCGAGGCTGCCATAGGGGAAGGTAAACCCTCCGTCCTGGCGCCAGTAATAACTGCCGCTGCTTGCGTAGGCGGCCACCCGATAGGTCGTGCCGGCCAACAACGGCACGGGATTCGTCAGGGCGGTCTCGGTCCAAACGCCATTGGCGCCGGTGACATTTTGCGACGCCAGCAACGTGCCGTTGTTGTTCCAAATCGAGATCTTGGCACCAAAGTAACGACGCACATGAGTCACTGTCAGATTGGTGCTGGGAGTAAAACTGTAACCCAGCGTAAAATTTCCGGACAGGGAAGAGGAGTGCGTGATATTCCCCAGAATGAAATTGGTTGCTTGGGCACCTCCCGCCGTGGCATTGAGATTGACCGTTCCCGTAAAGTTGGTCGCCGGGTTGTCGTAATAATCCAAAGCCGTAATCGTGGCACTGAAGGGCGCGCCCACATATTGCGTGGGCGCGAGCGCGCCCCACACAAAATGATCCACCTCCCCCGGCAGTCCATCGTCGTTGACAATCAATCCCACGCCCTCGCGCTTGAGCAGCACCGCATTGGCCGGGGAAAGGAGGTCCACGTAATAAACTTCGTCCGGCTCAATCTGCAAATCGCCATTCACGGGAATGGTCACCTGATTGGTCGTTGTTCCGGCAGGGATCGAGAATGACCCGCTTTGGGCAATGTAATCAGACCCGCTGACGGCGTTGCCATTGATGGTGTTGTAGCTGACGGTCACGCCCAGACTGCTGGCGGCCGACAACGTGACCGGAAAGACGGCATTGGTAATTCCACCGTTTCCTTCCCGCAAATAGACATCACCAATGGAAAGCGTCGGAATCGGGTCGTCATTGCGAATCGTGCCGAACGCCTGGCCGTCAGCCAGGCTGGCGTTGATCGGGCCGGAAAGGTTCACGGTAAACGTCTCATCAAGCTCATAGGCAGCGTCGCCTACAATCGTCACGGGCAGAGTTCGGCTTGACTGTCCGATTGCGAAATTCAGAACGCCATTCGTGCTGAGAAAATCTCCCGGCGAGACGGCTGAACCGGACAAGGTTGAAAAACTGACGCTGACCGGCACCGCGGGTGGTGGATTGACGGTGACCGTAAATGCCGCCGTTCCGTTTCCGGCATTGCCTTCGAACACGCTGGCATCGCTGATCGTGATCGCGGGCAATTGGACTGCCGTCGTCGTCTGGGCGCTGTTGTTCCCAGGGTAAGCGTCCGCATCAGAGCGCGACACCGTGACCCGGTTCGTGAGAATGCCGGCCCCGTTTGCGGTCGCCACGATGATGACCGTTGCCGTGGTATTGGCAGCGACGGAGCCCAGACCGCAAACGACCGTGCTCCCGTTGGTCGCGGTCGTGCCCTGCGAAGGTGAAACGGAGACGAGGCTGGTACCCGCGGGCAACAGGTTGGTCACCGTGACCCCTGACGCCGGTGCCGGACCCGTGTTGTAAACGGAAATCGCATAAGTGACATTGCCACCGATGCTGACCGGATCCGGAGAATCGGTCAGCGATACCTCGATGTCATTCTGCAGGAGCACGTCGAACGGGTTACTCGTGCCGCTGTGGCCGCTGCCATCGTCGGCGCGCAACACAACATTCGTTGTCGGCGCGAGCACCGAGAGGTCGCCACTCCATGCGCCATTGACGAATGGCCCGGCAACCGTCGGGCTGATCGGTGTCGCCTCCAGTCCCGAGACCGTGTACCGCAAGTCACAAAGAAAGATCACTTTGTCCGAAGAATAGAACGACGTGGGGAACGTGTCTCCGGAGGCATAGTAATACCCGTCCACGAGCGTTCCGTTCGGAAATGTGGACGGCCGATCCTGCCGATAATAGTAGGACGAACCAGCGGTGTAAAACGAGACGCGGTAGGTGGTGCCGGCGATCAATTGAAACGGCACGGGTAGCGGCGTTTCCGTCCAGGTTCCATTGGGCCCGCTCACACTTTGACTCACCAGCAGCGTTCCCGTGTTGGACCAGATGGACACTTTCGTGCCCGAGTACGAACGCACGTGGGTCACCGTCAAATTGGTGTTCGGTGTGATGGCGAATGCGAGCGTATAATTCCCCGTGTCGGTGTTACTGTGAACTACGTCGCCGATGATCCGGTTCGTCACCAGACCCGCATTCACGCCGGTCAGGTTCACCACACCGTTGAAATTGCTGACGGTCGTTTGAAATTCATCCTTCGCTGTCAGCTTCACGTTGAACGGCTGGCTCACATACTTTGGCGGCGTGATGGCATCCCACACGAAATGGTCCGCACTGCGGGTCGCGAATTGCCAAACCGGCCCCATCGTGGAACCCACACGCCGAACCACGACCCGCCAGTAGTACGTCGTGTTCGGCGCCAACAAGGGCAAAGCCATGCTCGTCCCCGTAGTGCTGCCAACCAACACCAGCTGTCCGGCCGCCGTGCCGAGATAAACGTCGTTGGTGACACCGGCCAGACCGTTACTCCAGGAAAGACTGGTATTCGCAATCACATTGCTCGCCAGGTCGGCGGGCAGCGGATTCGTGGGCGAGGGAGGCGACTCATCGTCCAGCACCGTCATGGCATTGGAACCCGTGATGAATCCTGGCGCGCTGGCGGTCACGAGAAGGGTCTGTCCTCCGTCCACGACCAAATCGTCAATCATGGTGATGGCAAACGCGCGGCTCGTCTGGCCCGCAACGATGGTGACACTGCCCGGCACGGTCGCCTCGGAGAGGTCGCTCGATTGCAACGAAACTGTCAGATTGGTTGATAAGGTGCCGGCAATGGCCACACTTCCCGCACCGCTCAGAACCCCGGCGTTTTCATACGCACTCGCCGGCAAAACGACAGACAAATTGAGCACCTCATTGTCCAGCACGGTGAGGTTGCCCACGCCATCGGTCCAATTCGGGACGTGTGCCGTAATCGTGACGCTTTGGGGACCATCAATCAAATTGTCGTTCACCACGGTCATATCGAAGCTGGCGGACGTTTGCCCTGCCAACAACACCACCGACGCCGGCACTTGAATCTCGGAGGTGTCGCTCGAAGCGAGCCCGATGACGATGTTTGCGGTGGGCGCCGCACTGACATTGATGGTCCCGCTTACCAGGCCGCTGGATTCACTCACCTCTGCGGGTACCGCCACCGTCATCACGGCCGTTTCATCATCCGCGACCGCAATCAAGGCACTGGCTCCCTGATGCGCTGACGCCGATGCAGTAATCGTCGCCGTCTGCGTCCCGTCCAGGTCCGAGTCGTTCTGAATCGTCACATCAAACGTGGCATTGCTGCTCCCGGCGGAGATAATGACCGATGCGGGTACCGCAACCTGCGACGGATCACTCGAACTCAAGTTCACGGTAAGATTACTCGGGGTGACCGGAAAAGCGGACACCATCCCGCTCAGCGGACTGTTTCCTTCCGTTGCGGTCGTGGGAATCGACAGCGTCAGCGTCGCCGCGGGCGCGGCATCAACCATCACGTCATCCAGCGCCCAGTGATCGAAGCCCGAGCCGCTGTGGCTGAGTTGCCGCCAGCGGAACAATGCGCTGCTGCTTCGAGCGCCCACCGGAATGGCATTGCTTACCGACGTCCAATTATAAAACGCCGTGGTATTGTGCGTCGCAATAACCGTCCAGGAGCTGCCTCCGTTCACCGAATACTCCAACACGATTCCTTCCCCCGGCACGTCCACCGTTTCCCAGGGGAAAGAGCCGTCGCCGAGTCGAAGCCAATAACTGATCGATCCGCCGCCCGAAGTATCGATCGGCATCGTCGTCGCAAAGCGGCTTTCGCTTGCGCCAAACCAAAGCGAGTTCGGTGCAGAAATCGAGCCGCCGTAATTGGTCGCCAGGATCGTGCTTCCGACGATGCCGCCAAACGTGGACCATTGCGAGAGATCCAGGGTCGGCTCAAAGTCATCAAACATGCTGCCGCCCACCACGCTCAACCTGAACGTCCGCGGTTGGCTCATCCCGCTGGTGTGGTTGCTGAAGATTAAACCCGCCGGGTAAGTACCCAGCGCAAACGTGTTGGCCACCGCCCCGACCGTCACCGTCACGGTCACGCCCGGCCCGCCCGGCGACAGCGTCCCGCTCGTCGGTTGCACGGTGATCCAAGTCGATGTGTTCAGGAGTGACCAGCTCAAATTCGTGCTGCCGGCGTTGGTCAAAACGAACTGTCCGGGATTGGGAGTAAACGGCCCGCCCACGGGTCCGCTCGACGTCAGCATGGTCATTGGATTAACCACCAGGTCATCGGGCACATCGTAGGCTTCGACAATACCCAGGTTGCTGCTACTGGAAGGCGAGGTGGCACTGTAACCCATCCCGCGCTTCGCAAAGGCCGACCAGAGCGCCGCCCGATTTGCCCCGCCTGAATTCACCAGGTCCGCCTGCAAAATGGCGTTTCGCGCCTGGAGAAAATTTGGCGCCGGCGGACTCAACTTCATTCCGTCCGTTACCAGTTGCAGGATCAATTGATTCCCCACCGCCCAGCCGTACTTATTGACGAGATTTGCCCGGGCTTCCCACAGCGCGACGCACCAGACCTCTCCCTGGTTGTGAACTTCATTCGCAGAGTTGCCAATGATCGGACTGCGTGGAATCCCGGTGTGCGGACTCGCCAACTGGGTATCAATATCCTTGAACGTGAGCGGATTCTTCGTCAGGTCCGTCGAATAAGGATACCGCCGAATGCCGAAATAGTAGTTGGTGGTCAAGCCGGAGAGCAGATACGTGGCATAGCCGCCCGCCGCGTAACAACCGTTCACGTCGTCACCCGGTTCACTCAACAGCGCCAGACCGTAGAAGTCGGACCAACCTTCTCCCATGCCATCGGACTGCGAGGTTCCGAGTCCCTGACCGCCGCCCACCAACCGCCAGCTCAAGCCATGCGTATATTCGTGGAAAACAATTTCGGCATCGAAATCACCATCGCGGCGCGGATTCGGACCGCTGAAGATGTACATCTGCATCCGCCCCGATGACCCGTCGGGCGGCGTCCCAAAATTCGCATTATTAAAACCGCCGCCGTCCTGAGCATCGGCCAGCACCGGATCGTTGCCCACTCCGCCCCGACCAAAATTGTTCACCTGAAAATTCCCTGCCGCCTCGGTGAAGCCCAGCGCGTACAGCCGGTCGTGATACCAGTTGCATAAATAAAACAATTGCGTCACCGCCGCCGGGATGTAGTTGGTCGGGTCCTGCGTCGACGGATTCATCGCAAAATCGAACACTCGAAATGGCGAACCCGCTGGCCGCGGCAGATCCGGGAGGTCGTCATCGTTCCGATCCGCGTGCGCATCTACATTATTTCCGATCGTTTCATTGATACCGTCGTTAATCCAACCGTTCGGCGACGCGTTGGTGAACAGGGCCGGCAAGGTGACCAGGAGACGGTTGGTCAGCGGCGGCTGATTGGTCAGGAGCGTCGCATGCCCCGGAGAAAATGGCGAGGGACTGTCACTGGTATAAACGCGGTAACTGGCATCACTGATGTAGCGCGTGAGGCTGCGCCGGATCAGCACCTCGCCGCTCTGGGCATCCACGAACAGCCGGAACATCTCCCCCCGCAACCGGCTGGTCAAAAGCACATCCCAGCACAAGCGCAATTCCTCGCGATTCAGCGGCACCCAGGCCAGGCTGGCGCTGGCTTGTCCCCGAATCTGCGGCGCGCGAAAGTGTTGCTTCTTCTCGACCCCAACCGCCTCTTCCGACAGTTCGACCTCATTCTGCTCCAGCGTTTCACCGAGATTCTGGGCCGCTCTCAGGACCGCGGTGGCGCCACTAATCGGCGGGGCCGCCGCAAGCTCGGCTCGGGTCGAGGTGCTGACACTGGCTGCCGTTTCGGGCTCGGGCACAAACCCGCTCGAAATATTGATCAACTCCCCGAGCCGCGTGAGGTGCGCCACCAAAACCCCTTCAGACACCGGAATCCCATCCACTTCCTGCTGCCAGGCCACCGTCCGCATGCCGTTGTGCGCCGTGATGTAGTCGCGAACCACGCGCGTCTGATTCAGCGCTTCCGACCCGTGGCCAAAGAGGTCGCGATACTCATCCAGAAAGGTTTTGATTGGCTGGTTGGTATCAATGATCGGCAACGCTGCGGCGGTACCGGGCGGAGACGCTGGCGCGGACGAACTTGCCGGCGTCAAGAATCCATCGAGCCTGGACACCGAGCGCGGCGCCACCGTCACTTCGTCAAAAGCCACTTCCACCCTCGGCAATTGAGCCTGCAACCTGGCCAACGCAGCATCCTGTTGTGCCGATGGGGTCACCGCTCCGGCTCGCGCGCCGATCCTCGCATCCAAATCGCTGAGGCGGTTGCCACCGCTCGGCTCCTGAAATGCAACTACACCCGCCGAACTGAGAAGGAGCAGAAAGAGAATTGCCTCAAGGCGGAGGATTTGACCTTTCATATGGAAGGAAGATTGAATTGACGCTTACCCCGATAGGTTTGACCCAAGTCTCTGTGGTAATGCTAAGGCGAGTGTGCGAAGCGGTAGGGCTGTTTACAAGGCCAAATTCTCCCGAGTTTGCCCCGGCATCCACCCGACAAACCGCGACGAACGAAGCCAATCCTGCCTCGCGGCAGCGACGAGCAACTCCCACCTGCCAACGGCACTCACCCCCCTCGAATACACATCTTTTTTCAATTGCCGCCACCGCATCGCGACCTGATAGTCCACAAGGTGGTCGCGCTACATTTTCAACCAGTTCTGGCTCCCCCGGCGCGTCGCGAAGCGGTGCGAAACGCCTTCACGTTGATTGAACTCCTGGTCGTAATCGCCATCATTGCCATTCTCGCGGCCATGCTGCTTCCGGCATTGGCCTGTTCCAAGGAGAAAGCCAAGCGCATCGCCTGTGTCAGCAACCTGCGGCAGGCGGTGATTTCACTGAACCTTTATGGCAACGATTCTCAGGATCACGTGCCGTCCGGCCGGGACAATCTCGGAGGCTGGCATTCCATTCGCATTTCCAGCATCAGCTATTCAAACCTGATCGGTTACACTGGCAACTTCAAGATCATGGATTGCCCGAACTTCACGTTCGGCACGCAGAACCGCTATGACGGTCGCTGGGGATATCTCGTCGGCTACAATTACCTGGGCGATGCCAACATGGACCAGTGGTCGAAAACATCGCCCTATTACTGGCATTCGCCACGGAAGCTCTCCGAATCGCCCACCAACGCAATCCTGGCCGACGCCAATCATTGGGGAGATGTGCTGACTATGGCCCCGCACGCGAAATGTGCGCCGTTTCAAGTCAATGGCGCTACCTTCACCCGTGTTGGCTCGGCACCGACGCGCGTGGGCGCTTCGGGCGGCAATGTTGCCTACCTGGATGGCTCGGCTCGCTGGATTCCCGTCAAGCAAATGAAAACCAACTATGCCTCCTCCTATATCCTCTATTACGGACTTTGGTAGCTGACGCATCAACGTCAGTCGCCCCGATACACCGCCCGCGCCGTACAGGTCTCCGCCACGACAACTTCCGTCAGCAACGGCAGCTTCGGCTTCAGCTTTCGCCAAATCCAGACCGCAATCTCTTCACTGGTCGGATTCTCCAAACCGCCCACCTCGTTCAAGTAGCGATGATCCAGCTTTTCCCAGATGGGGCGAAACACCTTCGTGATGTCCGCATAATCCATCAGCCAACCCAGCTTCGGATCACATTCGCCCGCGACTACAATTTCCACTTTGAAACTGTGCCCGTGCAATCGCCGGCACTTGTGCGATTTCGGCAAACGCGGCAACAAATGCGCCGCTTCAAATTGAAACGACTTCCGTAATTCCATCTTCATAAATCATTTCTGCTCCCAATCCACCCACGTCACCAAATCACTCAATGCGGGCCGGCCATCATGCCGCCAGGTCAGCGGCGGATTCTGCATCTGCCCCAGCGGACAAACGCGTGTCACGCCCCAGCGCGCGAGTTCCTTCACCATGGCCTCCACCTTGTCTTCGGCTGCCGCCAGGCCCACCGTTGAAACCTGCCCGCGCAAATCATCCGCCCCGCGCAACGCGTTCGCCAAATCCGGCGTTCCTTTCACGTAAACAAATCGATGCAGGCACGAAGCCTGGAATTTCGGGTCGGCCTCATAAATCACCGTCCACGCCGTCGAATCACCGCTGTGCCACATCCGCGTATCCGGCGAATGCGCCGCGCGCACTTCGTAGAATGCCCGCCGCGACGCAATCGTCGCCGCAGTTTCCACCGCCAACACTCCGCGCGGTTCGGTGACTTCACGCGCCGCCAGTTCTTCGGCGAGCAGCTCCGCGAACTGTTCCGCGGAAATCCCGCCGCCGTGCTCGACGTAAATCACATGCGGCGAGAGGCAGCCCAGTTGGTCCCACGCCACCACGTCCGTGGCCGCACGTTGCACCACTTTCTTGACACCAAACCGCAACGCTCCACCCGCGACGAAACCAAAACTCACACGGTGTCCGTAGCCCAGCAGACGCGCCCTGGCCGGGAGTTTTTCCCGAATGGCGCGCAACGTTTCATCGCTGCCGGTCACCGTCACGCAATCCGCCTCGCCAAACAACGTCTGTTCCAGCAACTCCGTGCCACCGCGCCATTCCGCCAGCTCGAGACACGCCCCCAGCTTCCGGTCGGTATCGTAAATCGAATGCGCGAACAATCGTGGCAGGAATGACGTCCCGCTCGCGCACTTTACAAATTGAGCCGACCGCACCAGCAATCCCAACACCACGCTCATCAACGTCGGATTCGGAATGTTCCCCGCGGCGATGTGAACCAGGAATTCGGGCCCGAACACAAACGCGGCGCGACTCGCTCGCTCTTCCGCACTCGTCGCTGTGAATTCATTCAACCGTTTCAAGTGCCCCAGGTCCTGCGTGATGAGCGCGTTCAAATTCTCCACCGTGAGTTGCTGGAAAAAACCATCCAGCCCCACCGTCAGCGTGCCGCGCGAAAACCCCGTCGCCTTCGGCCCGTGCTCCAGCGCTAACTTGCGGAACGGATAAGCCTCGTTGCCCCAGTTGTCGGCCACTTCGGCAATCAAGTTCACCAGACTCGCGGTCGAACGCGAGGTGAGATACTGCTCGCGATTGCGCTTCAACGTCGCGCACGCCTCCGCGAGCATTTGCGGCGTGAGCGTCGCCTCGGGAGGCAAGTCCGCGAGAAAGTAGTTCGGCAGGTTCATTTGTCCTTGGGCAACGGCAGTTCTGCCAGTCGCGACCTTATCTCTTGATAGAGCTGCGGCGTCCATTCCGGCAACTTCACCGTATCAGGCACTGTTTTGCCGGTGCGAAAATCCACTGGTGAAAGAATGACCGTGATCTTCTTGATGCCCGTGTCCGCCGCGAGCACAAATAAATCCTCTGCCGCCTCATCGCCCATCGCCAGACAACCTATGGATACCGCCCTCCCGTGGATCATGATGTCGCCGCCGAGATTGGTGCGTTGCTCCTTGCGCGCCTGTTCACGGTCAAACGCATTCGGATAACTCACACGCAACGACAGGTGGTAACTGCTGTTCGGATTCAACAACTCAATGCCGTAAATGCCCTCCGGCACTTGCCGATCCCCTTCGCGCAATTTCGGCCCGGCCACACCGCTCGCTGCTAGAACCGGGTAGGTGCGAACGAACTTCGCAGTCCCGTTCTCGTCGATTGCATAAATCTGCAACTCACGTTCCGCCTTCAGTCCGACAAGAGCCAGACGCTTCGGAGGATAAGTTACCTGGGCCTGTTCAAAATACGGCCTCAGCCGCGTGCGTGCGGCTTCCCCATACTGCTGCAGTCTTTGTTCAACAGTCTTGCCCGGTTCGATGCCTGCGTACGATGCCATTTGTCTTAGAGATGATCTGAATATCGCAGCCATGCCCATCAGCACGAGCAGCGCGAGCAATATGTAGATTCGCTTCATGCCGCCGTGTTCAGCCCGCTCATCAACGAACACCCCCGTGGCTCGGCCAGTTTTGCCCGGCCAATCAATTCGAATCCCTCACCGCGGCGAATTGCCAGATCTTCCGTTTGAATCGCCATCACCGAAAACACGTTTGCCAGGTCAAACACCCGAATCAACCCAGTCTCACCGTCCGCAACTTCCCGCCCGGTTTCCGGTGAAATCACCTGCACTCTCGCCCACGGCGGAAAGCGAAAGTGACGGGTGGCGCGTGACGTGTGACGCGATTTACCCGATCCGATTCCTGTCACGTGCCACTCGTCACCTGTCACCTCATACGCTTGCGAACTCAATTCGCTCATGCCGTATTCACAGATGATGTTCTGCGCCGGAACTCCCAGCCGCTCCGTGATCAACGCATGCAACTCCGCCTTCGACATCTCGCGTGAACGCCCTTTGTAGCCGCCCGTTTCCATAACGCGCGAATCGGCTGGCAGTTGAACGCGCACATTCCTTGAAGCGAGTTCGTCGAGCAAATGCACAAACGAAAACGCCGTTCCCAGGATTAACAAGGGCCTCACGTCCTTCGCCGACAAAGCCGCAAGCGCTGCTTCGGAGTCCAGCACCCACGCCCCGTTCGCATCCACGCCTCCAACAAACGCCCTTTCACCCGCACCAAGTTTCTGCTGAACCACTCCGAACATATGAACCAACGAAGAGCGCGGCACTTGCGCGGGCGGCGGCGTAAGGCTCAGTAATCGTAAATCGTAAATCGCAAATCGTAAACTCCCCTGCAAACCCGCCCAAAGCGACGCTTCATACACCTCCAGCGACTCCGCAGAATGAAAATGCCGGCTCGGCCGCTGCTCTGTTGTTCCGCTGGAATGAAACACGTGCTTCCGCTGGTCGGGCAGCAGACACGTCATTTCGAATTCCTTGAACGCCGACGTTGGCACGGCTGGAATCACCGACCAATGTGCTACCGCGTTTGGCGACACCCCACGCGACTCACATAGCTTCCGATACGGCTGATTGCGACCAAACTGCAGCGCGAACAACACCATCGCCATCCCATTGAACTCGGCATCCGCATGTTGCGCCAACGCACTGGCGGATTCGGCGTCAAGTGGACCATGATCCTCCAGGGAAAGTTCCATGAACGCCCGAAGGCGCGCGGCGAAGATTGAAAGCTCGGATGACATCGCGGTTTTTATTTGCAGGCTGGTTTTCCGCCACAGCCTGGACGGACAGTTTATGCAGATCGGCGGGGCCCGCAACGAAGTTTTCGACTGAGTTACCTCTTGGCTTTACGTAATCCCGCAACCTTGGCACATAGTCAGGAGACGAATGAGGACCAACTCCAATTTGGCAAAACTCGTGCGCGAAGTCCGCGCCTGCGTGGCTTGCACGCGACATCTGCCGCTGCCGCCGCGACCGGTTCTGCGAGTCTCGACCACCGCCCGACTCCTCATCGTCGGTCAAGCACCTGGCATCAAAGTCCACAACACCGGCATTCCCTGGAACGATCCATCCGGCGACCGTCTGCGACTTTGGCTGCAACTGTCGCGCGATGAATTTTACGACGAATCACAAATCGCGATTGTTCCCACTGGCCTTTGCTATCCGGGCAAGGGCAAAAGTGGCGACATGCCGCCGCGACCCGAGTGCGCCCCGCTCTGGCATCCGCGACTCCGCGCCGCCATGCCGCAGATCGAACTCACCTTGCTCGTGGGCAGTTACGCCCAGGCCTACTACCTCGGCAATCGCCGCAAAGAATCGATGCAAGAAACCGTCCGCGCCTGGAAGGAGTATTTTCCTGAGTTCATTCCCCTGCCCCATCCGAGCCCACGCAACATCCGCTGGTTCAAACGCAACCCGTGGTTTGACGAAGAAGTTGTGCCCGCCATGCGCAAACGGGTGATGCGACTGTTAGCCACGAAATAATTAAGACCGGAAGTTTGCCCGCCCACGCAAACTTGTCTGATCTTACCGTTCGGCTGCATGGCAACTTGCGCCGTTGGGTGTAGCTTGATTTGTCAGCCACGTACGTGGCGTAACCACTGACGAAGTTGCCCGCCTCGTGCGGGCAACAAGGAAAGGCAAAACAATGAATGCGCTCGAACTTAACCCGGAAGAATTGGCGGTGCTGCATCAAGTGCTTGAACACTCGCTAACGACCCTCGAACTCGAAATCCGGCACACGGACACAACGAATTCAAAGCGTTCTTGAAGAAACGACGCAACCTATTGCAGGCGTTAATTGCCAGGCTGGATCAACCAACCGTTGCCATCGCATAGCCCAGGACACCCCGAGTTCAATTGCTCTTCAGCTTCGCTACCGCATCCGACATTTCCGTCAAATGCGTGTCCGCGCTCTGCGCATCGGTCACGTGAAGAATCTTGCCGTCCTTGCCAATTAAGAAACTGACGCGGCGCGCAACGTTTTTCCCCGCCACACGCACGCCATAAGCGTCGGCAATCTTCCCATCGGCATCCGCCAGCAAGGTGAAGTTGAGATTGTGCTTGGCGATGAACTTCTGGTGACTCTCCGCACTATCGAAACTCACGCCCACCACTTCCACGTTTGCCTTCTGCAAGTCGCCCATGCGATCGCGCAGGCCGCAGGCTTCCTTCGTGCAACCCGGCGTGTCGTCTTTGGGATAGAAATAGAGCAGCACGTTCTTTTTGCCGACCGCGTCCGCCAGTTTCCACGTCTTGCCCTCCTGCGTTTGACCGGAAATCAACGGCGCGGGACTGCCCACCGCCGGCTTCGTCGTGGTTTGGGCAAGAGCGCCTTCAGTCCCGATCACCAGGGCGAGAACGGTCACCAGCCAACACGCAAGCGAGTTGGCCAGTGGATGTTGGAAGTTGAATGTTGAATGTTGAATGTTTTTCATGGGTGTCAGGGGCTAACCGCGCAGCTTCACGCCTTGCAGTTTCTCAGTGAAAGTGACGAAGCCGTCGGCTTGTTTCTTCAAGCGTCCCACCAGTTCCGCATCCTTGAGCCGACCGTCCTCGCCCAACAAGTTGTGAACCTGCGGTAGAAACACGCGCTCCGGATAAATGTAGGCATTGCGATAACCGAAGATGGCCTGCAACTGCTCGACCGGTCGTAGCGCGCCCCAGATGCCGGCGGCCACACCCGTGAAACAAACCGGTCGCCGCTCGAAACTCTCCGGGAACTTGAGCATGTCGATAAAATACTTGAGCACACCAGGAATGCCGCCGTTGTATTCGGGCGTCACCACATGCAGCCCAGACGATTGCAACACTGCGTCAGCGAATGGCTGGAACGACTTGGGCTTCTCGCCGTAGCTGGTCGGTGAAAAAATCTCTGGTGGCAACTGCGCCAAGTCGAGCACGTGCAACGATGTTTTGAGTTCTTTGTAAATTTCCTCCACGTGGGCAGCCACCTTGCGTGAGTTACTCCCGGGACGATTTGTACCAACAATCAAAACGATCATGGCGCAACTCTAGGCGAACATTGGCGGCTGGCAAGAACGCAGCGGAAATCTTTATTTACTTCGTCGCCGGGCAAAATATATTGGGGGCGGTGGCCAGCGTGGCGGAATTGGCAGACGCGCTAGACTCAAAATCTGGTACTCGGAAGAGTGTGTGGGTTCGACCCCCTCCGCTGGCACCATCTTCAAGTCAAAACGTGACGGACGACACGAATCACAGCTTATCCTATCCCCATGAGAGCTGAATGCCATTGCAGGACGACGATTTTTTTGATTGTCCTTTTGCCAGCGTATGCATTCGCGCAACGCGCAGACAATGTGGCATCCATCCGCACGATGGCGAACAATCCAGACAATTATCGTGTGGTGACTGGACAGGTATTCAATGTGATGCTCTCAGATTGCTTTCGTTGGTTTCCTGAAAGCACTCAAACGGAGGTTCTTTCTAAATCCCAAGGCGTGATTGTTTTCAAGGAAGGAGCACGCACGGTCGCAATTACCAATTTTCAAGGCGCGTCCACCAGCCCAAAGCGGGTTCGGGTGTTGCAGGTCGGTGAGTTTAGATCTGCAGGTAAAACCGTGCCACTCCTGGATTGTGGAATGAAGCCCGTCGGTAGTAATCAATTGGCGCTGGCCTCCGCGCCGGGGCGAGATTCTTTAGGCCAGCTCTACCACGCGATCACCTACGAGAATGTGCCAAAAGCCAAAGCTGCTCTTGCCGCAGGAATTGACTGGGCAAATGACGGCAAGACGGACCATCAATGGTCAACGCTCCATTTTGCAGTTGGGCATACATCCTCGAATGGCGTTGAGATTCTGAAATTGCTGTTGGCGACCAGAGCCGACGTGAATGCGACAGCTGAATATCGACAGACGCCATTGCACTTCGCAGCCCAACGCGGCAACACGGTCGCCGTGAAACTCCTTATTGAGCAAAAGGCGGATCTCGACGCCCGACAAAGAGATCGTAAAACTCCGCTTCATCTTGCTGCATCAAACGGTCACGTTGAGGTCGCTAAAATGCTCATAGAAAACAAAGCCAATCTGAATGCGAGAGATCTTTACAACAATACACCTTTGATGTGCGCAGTTGTGGCGAAGCATAACGAAGTCGAAACACTCTTGCGCCAGCACGGTGCAAAGGCACGATAAATTACCGCGAGCCTGGTTTAACCGAATGGATTTCGGTCCCGCACCGCGACTACGGCTTTTTATCCGGCTTGGCTTGGTGAGGCGTCCCGTAGTCGTAAACCGCAATCCCCTCTGAAGTGGTCCGAATCGGCATGGCGCGAATGGACGGCAACAGCGCGTCGATGACCAGTCCCTGTTCGGGGTAGTTCTTGACCGCAATCTCCTGGACGGGTTCGTACCAGACTCGGGTGCCTTCGCTCGTTCCTTGCTTGTAGCGCGCCTCCATTCGTTTCTCCAACTTGAACACCGGACCGTAATTGCTCGAGCGCGCGTAGCGGGCGCGCGCGTTCGGTCCAGGCAACGTCACCCAATTGGAGGAATTGAGAATATAATAAGGCTTCCCATTCACAATCCGAACGTCGTTTGTCCCCACCGTCTTGAACGTCCGTGCGGGTTGAGGTTGGGGGTTTCGCAACGCCGCCTTGAGTGCGCTGTCGTTGGCGGCTTTGTCAGTTTGGGATTGGGCCACGGCAGTGGAGGCGACCAAAAGAAGCATAAACATCAACTTCATACCCGGCATTGCCCGCACGGCCAATGCCAGAATCAGGCACGCGGTAACGCGGCGGGTCCGGGCGGCGAGTTCCGGCGGCGTCCCGCCGCCAAATCCCAGAAACGTCCACATACTGTTTTGCGCCGAATCACTTTTGGTACAGCTTGTCCCGGGGCCAATCCCAACTCTCAAATTTTATCCAAAGATCATGAGCACGACATTCAAGGCTTACGCCGCCACCGCCAAAGGCCAACCCCTCACACCCTTGGAATTCGATCCCGGCCCGCTCGGCGCGGAACAGGTGGAAATCAAGGTCAACTACTGTGGCATCTGTCATTCGGACCTTTCGATGTTGGAGGACGCCTGGGGCATGTCCAGGTATCCACTTGTCCCCGGGCACGAAGTTGCCGGCACGGTCGTGGCCATGGGCAGTCACGCCAGGCGCGTGAAAGTGGGCGACCACGTCGGGCTGGGCTGGGTTTCCGGCAGTTGCCAGGCCTGCAGGCAATGCGAGTCCGGCAATCACAACCTTTGCGCGACCGGCGAAGCCACCATCGTCGGTCGTCACGGAGGATTCGCCGACCGCGTGCGTTGTCATTGGCTTTGGGCCATGCCGCTTCCCGCCACGCTCGATGCCGTAAAGGCGGGTCCGCTGTTGTGCGGCGGCATCACGGTGTTCAACCCCATCGTGCAATGTGGCGTGCAACCAACCCAACGCGTGGGCGTGATTGGCATCGGCGGCCTGGGCCATCTGGCGCTGCAATTCCTGAACAAATGGGGCTGCGAAGTGGTGGCGTTCACTTCCAGTGATTCCAAGCGCGAAGAAGCGTTGAAACTCGGCGCGCACCACACCGTCAACTCCCGGGATTCAGCGCAAATGGAAAAGCTGGCCGGCTCGTTGGATTTCATTCTCGTTACGGTCAACGTTCCGCTCGACTGGCAGGTGATCATCAAAGCGCTCTCACCAAAGGGCCGCCTCCACGTCGTGGGAGCGGTCCTCGAACCGATTCCCGTCGCGGCGTTCTCACTGATCTCAGGCCAGAAATCCATTTCCGGTTCGCCCGTGGGCAGTCCCGCGACGATGGCGACCATGTTGGATTTTTGCGCCCGTCACGGCATCGCCCCGATGGTGGAAAAGTTTCCGATGTCGCGCGTCAACGAAGCCTTGGAACATTTGCGCGCCGGCAAAGCGCGTTATCGCATCGTGCTGGAGAACGACCTTAGGTGACACACGTCAACAGAAGATCCCAAACGTTTCCTCCTCGTTCTCGTCGTCGTCCTCGTCCTCGAACAGCCGCGCATCGAGGACGAGGACGAGAACGACGACAAGGACGAGCCGATCACAGCACATTTCCCGATCAAGCCGGCGAGGTCGTTCACTCGCGGTGTGTGGATGTCACGATGACTACGCGTGCTTCACACAATGATGCGCACGCCAGATCACGAACACCCAAATCACCAACGCAATCCCGCTCGTGATGAACGTGGCTTGAAACGCGAAGATCAGGTAGTCGTACAATCCATGCGCCGCCATGCCAAGGGCCAGCGTGCCGACCTGCCAGCACTTGCGGCGCGTGCCGGGTGGGATGGCAAAACGCGCGTGCGCTGCGCCAAATCCCCAAATGGCGCTAAAAAGCGTGTGCGTGATGGGTAAGGCAATCGTGCGCGCGAGCTGGCTTTGCCATTCGAGATTCGGAAGGTTGTGAAAATTCTCCAGGCTCGCGAAGCCCAACGCGATGGCCGCGGCGTAAACAAATCCATCGATGGGCTCATCGAATTCGTTCCAGCGAAACACAAACAAGTAGGCCATCAGTGCCTTTGTGCCTTCTTCCAGCGGACCCACGATGCCAAAACAAAACACCGCCGACCAGACACGCTCGCCCATCTTAAGGTCCGGCGCCCCCAGTTCATCCAAAGTGTTGAACGTAAATACCGCAATGGCCCACGCAACGATCCCAAGCCCAAAGGCGACGACCAATCGCCAGCGCGGTTCGGGACGGTGACGATCCTTCAGGTCCACATAGTGAAACCAGAACAACGCGCTGGCGAAAATCACGCCCAGCAATTGCCAGGAGTTCAACGTAGCCGGCACGCGCCGGAAACTAGTTAAAGCGCCACGCCAGGACAAGCGGCGAGACGACCCGACAACGGGGTGTGACTGAAACTGAGGGTCACGTAGCGCAGATTTGCAATATTTGCAATCTGCTCCCGCACCGGCGGGACGGATTTTTCCAATCCGCTACGCTCCGCCAACCCAAGCACACCTGGAGGCATAACACCCTGCCGAATGCAATTCGGCGATACAGCAGATTAGAAATCTGCGCTACGCCTCGGAATATTGACCCTCACTTTCAGTCGCACCCCCGACAACGACGCCCCTTGACCCGCAAACACGGGGCAGGCAGATTCCGGTCCATGAGCGCCGAAACGTATGCGCAATTGCGACTGCGACAAGTGGATTGGCGCTCATTTTTCGCTGCCGCTGCCGATGTCAACCTGCCGTTTTCCCTGGATGTCCTATGGGCGTGATGATTTTTCTCGCGACAGCCATGGCCGCGGCGATTCTGCTCCTGCTTGCCGCTTTCATGGTCTACCGCTTCGCACCGGAAGAAGAGGGTCGCAGAGCCGTCATCGCTGAGTGGCCCTGGTTTGCTAAAGGCTTCGTGCTGCCGGCGCTGCTCTGGTTGCTGATGAATGTCGGGTTATCCTTCCAGTTGCAACCGTTCATGCCTTCGATTCAGAACGCCCAGAACGCGGGCACGATGTGGTTCGTACCCTTTCTCGGTGTGATGGGCGTGGGCCTTATGCTCATCGCCTCTTACTGGGCGCCGGTCACCATTGGCTGGCTGCTGGTTCGGGAAAGCCGCGCGCTCCAGGGCGAGGCACGAGCGGACTTTCGTTCGCTGTGTCTGACCTGTCTCGCCGGCACCGCGCTTCCGGTCCTGTGGCTGGTATGGGTCGGCGGCTGGTTCACCCTGGGATTCGGCGCATTGCTCATCTGCCTGCCCATTGCCGGCTATGGAAAAACGGTTATCCATCGCCCCAAACAACGCCCGATGTATTCCCGCGCGATTGCACGGATGAAGTTTGGGAAATACGCGGATGCCGAGATGGAGATCATTCGCCAACTCGAACAGGCCGAGAACGATTTCGATGGCTGGCTGATGCTGGCGGAGCTTTACGCCACGCAATTCAAAGACATCCCGGAAGCCGAGCAAATCATTCTCGAAATCTGCGACCAGCCCAAAGTCACGCCCTCACAAATCTCCGTCGCCCTTCACAAGCTGGCCGATTGGCAGATCGCCGTGGCCAACGATCCCGAAGCCGCCGATCGCACTTTGCAGGTCGTCAAGGCGCGTCTGCCCAACACGCATCTGGCGCGCATGGCGGAGTTGCGGCGGGCCCAACTGCCGCGGAGCCGGCACGAACTCCAGGAACAACGCCAGCCTCGTCCCATTCCCCTGCCCGCCTTGAACGACTCATCGGGTGTGCCGACCAGCTCAATGACGATTGAGCAGGCCACCGCGCAGATGAATCAACTCGTCGCGCAACTCACGCGCAATCCGAACAATGCTGTGGACCGCGAACGACTGGCGCGTTTGCTGGCCGAGCCACTCGGCGAAGTGGACACGGCCATTGAACAATTGGAATTACTCGTGCAGATGGAAGATCAAATTGAAGCCAAACGCGCTGAATGGCTGAGCCTGATCGCGACGTGGCAATTGCGACTGCAACAGGATGAGCCTGCTGCCCTGGAAACCCTGGCACGGGTTACTCGGGAATTTCCGAACACTCCGCAAGCCTTCGCCGCTCAACGGAAAATCAGCCTGCTCAAGGCCGACGCGGCGGCGCGAGCGGCAAAGTGATTCATTTCACACCGCCCGTTTGCGCAATTCTCCGCGCCTCGGGTATCCACGCTTTGAGTTCCTTAATGCGATCTTCGTCCAGCGGGTGTGTGCGCAAAAACCACAAACCATCACTGCCCCCCTGTTGTTTGTTGTAGGCGGAAAAGCGCTCCCAGAATTTCACGGCCTCTTCCGGATCATAGCCGGCCCGAATCATGTAAACCATTCCGATGCGGTCCGCCTCGGACTCCTGCATGCGACTGTGGGGCAACGCCACCCCAACCTGGCTGCCCAGGCCATATCCCGCTACAACGTAATCGTGGTACTTTGATTGCGCCGTCGCCGCGCTTGCGGCGGCGCCCAGTAACTCCAACCCCATCGCCTGGCTCATCCGTTCACCGCCATGTCGTGCGACCGCGTGAGCGACTTCATGTCCGATCACGGTGGCGAGTCCGGCTTCATTCTGCGTGATCGGCAGAATGCCCGTGTAAACGCCCACTTTTCCACCGGGCAAACAAAACGCATTCGCCTCTTTGCTTTCGAACACCACAAACTCCCACTGCGCGTTGGGCATATCGGGACTGGCCACATCGGCCACTCTCTTGCCCACCTTTTCCACGAGCGCCTTGGCTTGCGCGTCATTGCTCACGGGCACTTCCTTCTTCATCTGGTCGAAGCTCTGCAGGCCCAATTGCATCTCCTGCTCTTGCGACATGAGATTCAATTGTGAGCGGCCGGTGACCGGCACGGTGCTGCAACCCGTCCAGAACAGCGCGCTCAACAACACCAGTGCAACCGTTGATCTGATCCCATTGAAGAGTTTGGGGCAGTTCGAATTCATGGCTTAAAGCAATCAGATTCCCAGCCGTTTTCAATCCTCTATTTGCTCGGATTCACCATGAGCATTTCTCGTATGGTGCGCCGACGGCGGCAGCGCAACGGAATTTTGTTTGACCCCAAAGGCCGTGAATTCAACCATGGGCGCATGGATCACTCACCTGGATTCCTCGCGCTGGTCAACGAAGCCAAGAAACACGTCAACGAAATCAGCGTCGCCGAGGCGCGTGCCCGGCTCGCCGCCAACCCCAGGGCCGTGCTCATGGATGTGCGCGAAGACAATGAATGGACTGCCGGCCACGCGGCTGAGGCCGTGCATCTCGGCAAAGGAATTCTGGAACGTGATTTGGAAAAAGCTTACCCGGATAAGAACGCCGAGATCATCATGTATTGCGGTGGCGGCTTTCGTTCCGCGCTCACCTGCGAGGCCGCGCAAAAGATGGGTTACAAGAATGTGTTCTCCCTCATCGGCGGTTACAAAGGACTCGTCGCCGCCAACTGGCCGATGAAGACGGGCTCATGAACCGCCGCCCGAAAGCCTGCTTGACTGGCTTTCTCGCCAAAATAGACTCCGCACAGCCATTGGAGGCGGAAGGACGTGCCCATTTGTTCCGGCTCCTTAATCGAAACATGAATCTAAATTTGCTTATGAAAAAACTGACGCCAGTGCTGTTTTTAACATGGCTCGCCTTGGGGATGACCGGAGCAACGCCTTCGTTCGCAGACAATCTTTACCCGGTGCTGATGAGTGATTACTGGGGGTTCATGGACAAAGCCGGCAAGGTGGTGATCAAACCGCAATTCGAACGCGCCGAACCCTTCGTCAATGACCTCGCCGCCATGCGCATCAAACGCTGGGGCTTTGTGGGCACGGACGGCAAAATCGTCATCAATCCGCAGTTTGATGAGGTCGGCCCGTTCCGCGAAGGGCTGGCGGTGTTCAAGATCGGCGGGAAGTTTGGCTACGTGAATCCGGCGGGCAAATACGCCATCAATCCACAGTTCGACCGCGCCAGTTCATTCTCGGAAGGCCGCGCGTTGATCCGGCTCAATCGGCGTTACGGTTACATCGACAAGGCCGGCGCGATCATCATCAATCCACAATTTGAAGAGGCCCATGATTTTTCACAGGGACTCGCCGCGGTGGAAGTCGGTGATCGCTGGGGTTACATCGACACGAATGGCAAGATGATCATCAATCCACAATTCGAACGCGCCGGAGAGTTCTCTGAAGGGCTGGCCGCCGTGCGCCTGGGTCGCCGTTGGGGATTCACGGACAAGACCGGAAAGCTGGTCATCAATCCGCAATTTGAAGACGCCCGCGAATTTTCCCGCGGCCTTGCGCCCGTGCGGGTGGGCCGGCTCTGGGGTTACGCCGACACCAACGGAAAGCTGACCATCAATCCGCAATTTGAGGAAGCCTATCCCTTTGCGGAAAACCTGGGCCGCGTGGAAGTCGCCGACCGCTTCGGCTTCGTTGATAAGCACGGCAAGTTCGTCATCAACCCGCAGTTTGATGACGCTCAATCGTTCACCAACGGACTGGCTCGCGTCAAAATCTCCCGCCGCATCGGCTACGTGGATTCTGACGGTAAATACGTCTGGAATCCGACGAACTGAATCGCCACAATCCGGTGACCTCCGAAAGTCAGGCGTAAATGGACACGCAAGTTGTTTCAGACACCAAACACTGGTCAGGCACCGGCAAGCTCCGTGGCGGCAAGCGAGGCATTCAGTTTTTCCTGACCGCACTGCGCATCCTGGGTCCGCGACTGACTTACGTCCTGCTGATCCCGCCGTCGATCTACTTCTCATTCGCATCCCCCGACGTTCCTGCCACGATGGATTTTCATCGGCGCGTCTTCGGACCGCAACCGTGGTGGAAACGCCGCTGGCTCGTGTTCAAACATTTCTTCTCCTTCGGCCAGGCTTTGATTGATCGCACCGCGATTTTGGCGGGAGACACGAAGCGGTTCACCTTCGCCTTTGACGGTGAGGAAAACCTGCGGGCCGCCGCCGCTGCCGGAAAAGGCGTGCTGTTGCTCACCGCGCATCTCGGCAACTGGGAGGTCGCCGGTCAATTGCTCTCGCGCCTCGATGTGCCGGTAAACGTCACCGGTTTCGACAAAGAAGCACCCGAGATTCGCGCCATGCTCAATCGCGCCCAAGTGCGCCAGAAGTTTCAAATGATCCCGCTCACCGGCACGGCCACCGACGCCATTCCGCTCGTGGCCGCATTGCGACGGGGAGAAGTCGTCGCGATGTTGGGCGACCGCGCGTACGGCAGTCCGACGGCAAAGGTTTCATTTCTGGGCGGCTCGGCGTCTTTTCCGGTCGGCGCGTATGTGCTGGCCGCGATTGCGGGGTCGCCACTGGTGCAGGTCTTCAGTCTCCGGCAAAAAGGCGGGCACTATCAGTTCTACGGCTTTCCCGCGCTGCCGCCGTATCACCCGCCGCACCATCAACGGGACGAACACTTGCGCAAGTGCGCGGCGCAATTCGCCGCCAATCTCGAATCCGTCGTCAAACGCGACCCGCTTCAATGGTATAACTTTTTCCCTTTCTGGGATCAGCCGGCTTCCGACGTGAACGGTAAAACCAGAATGGAAGCGGAAGCCACTGCACCGCTTGCCCGGTCCGAGTCACGCGCCACACCTTGAATCCCTTCCCGGCTATCGAAGAACTCATCCCGCATCGCCCACCACTGCGCTGGGTTGACGCCCTCACGGCTTGCACCGAAATGACCGCGACGTGCACCGCGCGCTTCTCCGCCGACCATTTCGCCGTGACCAACGGCGCGGTAAGTGAAACCGCTCTGGTTGAATGCGTCGCCCAAACGGTTGCGGCTGCGTTAGGCTTCCGAAAGAGCACTGCCGGAACGACCGACACTCCGAACAACGGAATGCTTGTGGCCGCTTCAAATTTTAAAATCATCAGCCGCCCGCCCCTGGACCAAACACTCAGCATCCAGGTTCGCGAGTTGAAACGGCTCGGCCCAATGCTGATGATTGTCGGTATGATTTGGTGCGAGGAAATACTGATCGCGCAGGGAGAGTTGTCCTTGTATGCGTGAACCGGCTGTCGCGATTGCTGGTTGCGGTGTCGTTTGCGCCGTGGGCGACGGGCTGCCCGCCCTGCTCTCGGCTCTTCAGGCAAACCGAAGTGGCCTTCGTCCTTCTACGCGATTCAACTCGCTGCGTTTTCAATCCAACATCGTCGGCGCCGTGCTTGACGACGCAACGCTGACCGACAACCCCGCGCATCAACTCGCAACCGTAGCTCTGAAGGAAGCGCGAACAAATGCTGAAGAGTCGCTCGGAAAAATCTCCAAGGACCGCATCGGATTGGTCCTCTCAACCACCAAGGCAAACATTGAAGCTTTGGAACGATTGTCCGATGGTCGACCCTGCTCCGACAGTGCGCGACGCCACTTGCAACCGGAATTGCTGGCCGCGGATCTCGCGCGTGAATGTTCCGCTCACGGCCCGGTGCAAACCGTCTCGGTCGCGTGCGTCTCGGGCCTGATCGCCTTGATGCAAGGCGCGAAGCTGATTCAGCGCGGGGACGCGGATGCCGTGTTGGTTGTGGGCGTGGATCATCTTTCCGCCTTCGTGCTGGCCGGATTCACGGCGTTGAAGGCGATCGATCCGCTTGGCTGTCGTCCTTTCGATCGCGATCGTTGCGGACTGACTCCCGGTGAAGCGGGCGCAGCCATTGTGCTGACTCGCGGCGACCTCGCGCCGAAAAGCGCCATTCGCATCAGTGGTTGGGGCTCAAGCAACGACGCCAATCACATGACCGGTCCGTCGCGCGACGGCTCGGGCCTGGCCCAGGCAATTCGTGCAGCCCTGAAGTCGGCGAACCTTTCCAGCGCCGACATTGATTATGTGAACGCCCACGGCACCGGCACGCCCTACAACGACGCGATGGAGTCTGCGGCCCTTCGCACAATCTTCGGCGACAATTGCCCGCCGCTCAGCGGACTGAAGGGGATGTTTGGCCACACGCTCGGTGCTGCCGGCGTCATTGAGACCATTGCCTGTGTGCTGGCGATGCAGGAGAAATTTATTCCGGGCACTCCGCGATTGGGCAACCTCGCTGACGGTGTTCCGTCAACGCTGCTGAAAAAACCGCGTTCAGCCGCACGTTTGAATCACCTCCTGAAACTCAACACGGGATTCGGCGGTGCGAACGGAGCACTCATCCTGAGCCATGAATAGATCGCATCGATATCTGCCAGGCTGGTTGCGCGCGCCCACCCCTCACCCTGGCCCCCTCCCCGTTGAGGAGAGAGGAACAGCTACCACGCGTCTCGCAAGTTTTCTTCCGCCATCATTCATCCCGCCTCCGAACATCAGGGTCCGAGTCAGAAAGACGTATCGCACACAACCTCCCTCTCCCCTCAACGGGGAGAGGGATTGAGGGTGAGGGGTGGGAGCGACAGATAAACTCTCCTAACTTTCAAGCGTGTGAGCCATGAATAGAAGATTGCCACAACATCAGCCGGGCTGGTTGTGCGTGCCCACCCCTCACCCTGACCCTCTCCCCGTTGAGGGGAGAGGGGACAGCTGCCACGCGTCCCGCAAGCTACCTTGCGCCAGCATTCATCCCATCTGTGAATGTGAAGGTCCAAGCCAGAGAGACGTATCGCATGAGTCCTCTCTCTCCCCTCAACGGGGAGAGGGATTGAGGGTGAGGGGTGGTCACGACAATCAACTCCCTCCCCTTTCAGCGCGCGAATCAGCTCACCGTTATAGCCACCAATACCGGTACGGCTCGAGGCTGTTGCTGCCTCAACATTTTGCAAGCTGGTTGTGCGCGCCCACCCCTCACCCTGACCCTCTCCCCT
>DASUGI010000068.1:0-6928 GCA_036274115.1 Verrucomicrobiia bacterium | reverse complement strand
AGATTCTCCAGCACGAGAAACACGGCGAAGAAGCGACCAAGCTTTTCAACGATGCGCAAAAGCTGCTCGCAGAATTCGTTGCCAATAAATCACTGCAACTCCGCGCCGCCTACGGCTTGTTCCCTGCAAATTCAGTCGGCGACGACGTGGAAGTTTACACCAACGGCTCGCGCAAACATCTGCGCACCACGTTCCATTTTCTCCGCCAGCAAATCGAAAAAGGCGACGGCACGCCGAACTGGTGTCTGGCGGATTTCGTCGCACCACGTAGGACAGGCGTCGCGCCTGTCTCTAACTCAACTGAATCCCAAAAGAATGAGACAGGCGCGACGCCTGTCCTACAGGACCACATCGGAGCCTTCGCCGTCACGGCGGGTATCGGTCTGAAAGAAATCGTTGAAGGCTTCAAAGCCCAGCACGACGACTACAACGCCATCATGGCCGAAGCGATTGCCGATCGCCTGGCGGAAGCCTTTGCTGAATATCTGCACAAGCGCGTCCGCGACGAATGGGGGTTTGGCCGCACCGAGAACCTGAGCAACGACGACCTCATTCAGGAGAAATACCGTGGCATCCGCCCTGCCCCCGGTTATCCCGCATGTCCGGACCATACCGAGAAAGCAATCCTCTGGGACTTATTGGACGTCGAGCAACACACCGGCATCAAGCTCACCGAGAGTTTCGCGATGTGGCCCGGCGCGAGCGTGAGCGGTCTCTATTTCGCCCATCCGGAATCAAAATACTTCGCGGTCGGCAAGCTCGGCAAAGACCAGATTGAAGATCACGCGAAGCGAAAGAATGTTTCCGTCGCCGAAGACGAGCGCTGGCTTGGACCGTGGTTGAACTACTGAATCCACATTCATATGGACACAGATTTTTTAGAAAAAGATCTACGCCGAGGCGAAAAGGCTTTTCCCCGAGGGCGCTGTTGAGACTTTGGTCTTTCGTTCCTCAGGACCGGGGGCAGCTGGCAAGCTGAATTCAGCTGTGAAGCTAGTTCATGTTGCAACCGGCCAAGAGATTGTTTGCGACGAGTTCCCGACGCAGATCCAGAATTTCATCGCAGCAGCAATTCGTTTGAGAATTCAGTGTGACCAGATTGACACCTAACTTGGTCGTCAGAGCGACAGCCTTCACACCATAATGGTTTTGACTCCGCTCTAAGTAAGAGCATGAATGAAATCTCACTCAATTTGGTTGTCTTGAGATCTCCTGACATTCAGAGAGCGGCGGCATTCTACACGCGGCTTGGTTTGAAGTTCTCGCGACACAGGCACGGCAGCGGACCGGAACATTTCGCGGCTGAGTTGCCCGGCGGAGTGTTCGAACTTTATCCGCTTCTTCCGGATAGCGCGTCCACGTTCGGCACTCGGATTGGCTTTTGCGTTCCTTCGATTGATGAGGCACTTGGGGCACTCAGCGACTATCCCAATGCGGTCTTGATGCCAGCCACAGATTCTGAGTGGGGACGCCGTGCTGTCGTTTCAGATCCCGACGCCCATAGAGTTGAACTACTGCAAGCGGCATCGGATCTGAATTCTTAGGAGGGACTGCGACTATTCCAACCGCACTCGTTCATGCGCATCCCATTGCGACATGTCGGAGAGAATGACCTGGTCGCCAACTTGCAGGCCTTGCGTCACTTCAATCGTGCTAACGGAACTGCGACCGAGATTAACCGGCACGCGAACGGCCGCATGACCTCCGTCCACAAGCTTGAAGATTCCCAGCTTGCCGTCGGATTGACCTTGGACGGGCCGGCCTACAAACAGCACGTCCTCCAATCGCTCCAGTTCAATCGTTCCGTCCACGCTCAAGTCAGGTCGCGCGCCTTTGGGTAATGGACCGTCGAGGGCGATGTCCACGGTGACGGTGCCGTTTTCGACGGCGGGATCAATGCGCACGATGTGGCCGGGAACAACACCGTTGCGGGTGTCAATCTGTGCGGGTTGTTCCAATTGCATGTCGCGTGCCTGCGTTTCCGAGATCCTGATCGTCGCCTTCAACTTCGCTGAATTCGCGACCCGGGCAACGAGCGCACCTGCCGCCAATTGTTGACCGATTTGCAGCGGGCCCGTGGTGTCTCCCAGCCGTTGCAACACGCCGTCCATTCCCGCGCGAACCTTCAGTGCGTCCCGTTGATGCCGTTTCATCTCAAGCTGCGCTTTCAATTGCGCCACCTTCGCCTCCTGCACCGTCAATTGCGCCCTGGCGGCCTCGGCGCTGATCACCAACCGCTCCTCCTCAATTTCGAACAACTTGGCAAGTTCACCGGCTTTGGCGCGCGATTGCTTCAAAGTCAACGCGGGCACGAGTCCACCTTTGGCGAGGTCTTCATCGATCTCGAGATTCAGTTTGGCGTTGCTCGCATTGCCGCGCGCGACGGCCACCGCCGCCCGCTGCGTGAGCTTTTGCGTTTCCAACTGAACGCGCAGGTTCGCCGTCTCCGCCTCCGCCGCCTTGAGTTGCCATTCCGCATCGAACGCCGCCTGCTCAACTTCCGGATTGCTCAACTCGACCAACACCGTGTCCGCCTTCACTGCCGCGCCGGGCAGGACCAGGATTTGTTCCACACGCCCCGCATTCACGGTCGGTATCCAACGAATGTCTTCGGGCACGAGCAGGCCATTGCCACGAACCTGACGCAACATTTCTCCCCGCTTCACTGTGTCCACCCAGATGGTCGCTCGATCAACCAGAGGTGCGGCCGGTTGAAGTTTCGACAAACCCAACGTGACCAATGCCAGCAGTGCGGCCACGCCTGCGCCAAACCACCAACGACGGCGGCGACGGCGTTGCAGAATGACTGGTGAAACGGGAACATCCATACCTTCACGCGGGAACTGCGGCAATTGCGTCTTCCGTAACAATCTGGCCGTCGAACAGCCGAATGGTCTTTTGTGCGTCGCGTGCAAAACGCTCGTCATGCGTCACGAGACAAATGGTCGCACCTTCGGCATGCAGCTCAGCCAACAGCTTCATCACCGCCTCGCCGTTCTTGGAATCAAGATTTCCGGTTGGTTCATCGGCCAGCAGAATCGAAGGGCGACCTCCCAAGGCTCGCGCCACGGCCACGCGCTGTTGTTGTCCGCCGGAGAGCTGCGCCGGATAATGTTTCGCCCGTGCCGTCATGCCGACTTTAGCGAGCGCTTCATCGACGCGCTCCCGCCGCTCGTCCTTCGTCAGCCCGCGATAGGTCAGTGGCAATTCAATATTCTCCCACACCGTCAGGTCGCCGATGAGATTGAAGCTCTGGAAAATGAATCCAATCTCGCGATTACGCACGCGGGCGCGCTGGGCGTAATCGAGATTCGCCACGGGCTCGCCGCGCAGTTCGTATCGGCCACTGGTCGGCGAATCGAGCAAGCCGAGGATCGAGAGCAGCGTGGATTTGCCGCAGCCCGACGGCCCGGAAATGGACACGTAATCGCCGTGATGGATTTCCAGGCTCACGCCGGACAACGCATGCGTCTCGATTTCGTCGGTGAGAAACACCTTTTCGATGTTCTCCATTTGGATGAGGGGAATTCTTGAGTGCATAACTTTTCAAATGGGAGTCTTGATCAGGAGCGAGCCATCGACCGACATGGTGAGCACGCCGTCGCTGACTTCGATATCGACTTTCTTAGCCGCCGCTGGAATCCCAAACGACTTCCGGTCGCGATCAACCACCAGTCTTTCGTTCCCGACGACGAGTTCATGCCCGCGAAAGGTCACGACATGATCGCCGTTGCGCGTCTGGAACTGTGCTTTCCCATCAATCACGACCGAGAGCTGCCGCCCACCCGTGCTGCCGGTAGTCATTCGGCTTATCGCTTTGTGTTTGCCGCAACCAGTCACGGCAGCCAACAAGACAACGAGGGTGATGGAACTAAATAATCTGATAAATGTGTGTTTCATAAGAGGGCGAGCGTAAATTCTTCATGTTTCATTCTGTTCGCAAAGCCACCATTGGATCCACCTTTGCGGCGCGGCGCGCGGGAAGCCAGCATGCAACCAGCGCGACGACGATCAACAGCGCCGCCACCAATCCCAGCACCAGCGGGCTATCGGAATTCAATCCCGGCATGAGAGACTTCAAAGTTCGCGTCATACCAACCGCACCGACCAGTCCAAAAGCAGTGCCGACCAACGTGAGCTTCACGCCCCGGCCAAGGACGAGCCGCAACACATCGTGGACTTGAGCGCCGAGGGCCATGCGCACGCCAATCTCGTTGGTCCGTTGCGTGACGAATCCAGCCATCACGCCGTAGATTCCGATCGCTGCCAGAAGCAAGCCCAGGCCGGCAAAGCCCGCCAACAACCATCCGCCAACCGCAAATTGACCAAACGTTTGCGTTACCACAGCGCGCACCGTTCCGGCCTGGCTCAACGGCAGGTCCGGATCGAGTTCAGCGACGGCCTTGCGCAACGTGGCCGCAGAAACATTGCCTCGTACGGCTATGGTCAAACTGTTCTGCGGCTCCTGCGCCAACGGCCGGTAAGTTTGAAATCGAGTTCCGGGTTCGCCTGCATCGGTGGGAGACCGCACATCATTCACCACGCCCACAATCTCCTGCCACGCGTCCGGAGAACCGATGCGCTTACCAACCGCGGACTCGCCCGGCCAATAAGTGCGCGCCAGCGTCTCGTTCACGATAATTACATGGGGACGACCTTCCGTATCGATGGCATTGAAATCACGCCCGTCCAGCAAACGCATTCCCAAGGTGGCGAAATAGCCCGGGCTGACGACGTTGATGTTGCGGAGATTGCGACGCGCCGTCTCGGACTGCCCTTCTACGTTAAGATCCGTTGTCATCCGGAAACCCGAGATCGGCAACGTGACGGCAACCGCCGCGCCTTCAACACCAGGAAGCGCAGCAAGCCTTTCCTGAAGTCGTTCGGTGAACGCATGTCGCAGCTTGTTGTTGCCATATTTGTAGTCCGGCAAACTCAGTTGCCCACTGGAAAGTCCGTCCACGCGCCAGCCCGGGTCCTGCATCCCGAAGTTTTTCAATCCGCTCACCACCAGGCCAGCGCCCGCGAGCAGCATGAGCGCCAGCGCCATTTGAAGAACAATGAGTCCGTGACGCAGCCGATGTTGCGAGCGATCGCCAGTCGCGCCACGCGAACCTTGCTTCAGCGCGGTATTGACGTCGTTGCGTGAAGCGAGCCACGCAGGGACAAGACCAAACGCCAGACCGGTCAGCGTTGAGACGGCAAGCGCGAACCCGAGCACAAGGAAGTTGAGTTTCAAACTCAGCAGAGGCTTGCCATTCTCCACCAACTGGCTGCTCAGAACCTGGTTAACCCAACTGGATAATACGAGACCGAGCACGCCCCCAAGAGCGGCGATAAGCAGGCTTTCAGTGAGCAACTGTCTCAACAACCGTCCGCGCGGCGCGCCCATCGCACCGCGGATGGCGAGTTCACGCGTGCGCAAAGCGGTGCGGGCGAATTGAAGATTGGCCAGGTTCGCACACGCGATCAACAGCACGAATCCCGCGAGTCCCATGATCAGCCAGAGCATGATCTTGCCGCGCGGGTCCATGCGAGATTGGGCCAGTGACACGACTCGAAGTCCGATCCCATCGTTATGATCCGGATGATCCTGCCGCAACCGTGCCGCGAGCGTCTCCGTGCCGGCGCGCGCTGCGGCGAGGGACAAACCCGGCTTCACTCGCGCCACCACATCCAGATAATTGCCTCCGCGGTTCTGCCGCTGATCGTCGCTGAATGCAATCGGACGCAACGCGTCCACCGAACCCCACTCAGGAGCACTCTGAAAACTGGCCGGCATCACACCGACTACGGTGACCGCATGGCCGTTCAAGCGCAGTATGCGACCCAGAACATTGGTATCACCCGAAAAATGCCGCAGCCAGAATCCGTGATTCAGAATGATCACGTCGCTGCCGGGGCGATCTTCTTCCGGCAGGAACGCCCGACCAAACACAGGCTGAATGCCGAGCAAGGGAATCAAATCGGTAGAAGCTTCCAGCACGCGTAAACGTTCAGCCGGTTGTTCTGCGCCCGACAAATTGCAGGATGTCACATTCACCGCCGCCATGCGTTCGAAGACGGTGTTCTGCTGCTGTTGATCCAGAAAGTTCGCCGGCGAATGCGGCCAGCGTTGCGAGTGCGATGAGGTGCGGAATACGCGCACCAAACCGTCGGGCTCAGGAAACGGCAACTCCGGCAGCAGGAGCGATTGCAACCCGCTGAACATGGAAGTGTTCACGCCAATGCCCAGCCCAAGTGTCAGCACAGCGACCGTGGTAAAGCCCGGATTCTTGCGGAGCATGCGCAGGCCAAACCGAATATCCTGCAGCGTCTCCTCACCAAAGGTTGCCCCGCGCGTTTCCCGACATTCTTCACGAATGCTTTGCACGTTCCCGAATTGCTTCCGCGCCGCCCGCGCTGCTTCCTTGGGCGACATGCCGGCAGCAATGTTCGCCGCCGTGCGTTGTTCCAGGTGGAAGCGCAATTCCTCATCAATCTCCTGCTTCACGGCTCGCGATTGCCACAGCGCTCGAAATCGCCGGGTGAATGTTCTGGCTGCTTTCATCGAGACTCGTGCGTTATGCCGCCTGCAGAACGAGAGTGATAGCACGACACACGCGTTCCCAAATAGCCGTTTCTTCCTCCAATTGCTTGCGTCCGGCGCGCGTCAGCGAATAGAACTTTGCGCGACGGTTGTTTTCGGATTTCCCCCACTCTGCCGAGATCCAGCCTTTTTCCTCCATGCGATAGAGACACGGATAGAGTGAGCCTTCCTCCACCACCAGCACGTCGTCAGAACGCTGCTGGATGCGCTGAACAATGGCGTAGCCATGCATCGGTCCAGCGGAGAGCGTTTTCAGGATGAGCAAATCCAGCGTGCCCTGGAGGAGTTCGGATTTTGTTTGAGCCATAGGTTGTCCTAGATGTTCTAGGGGAGAATAGA
>DASUGI010000067.1:0-51876 GCA_036274115.1 Verrucomicrobiia bacterium | reverse complement strand
ACTTCAAGTTTGATCGCGAGCGCACTGCGGAAGGGATTTGGTACACGCGGCTATTGACCTGGCATCTTAAAATGCGCGAGGTGATTGTGGAGCGGACCATTGATTGTGTTGAAACCAAGACGGATGTGCGCAAGGCGCATTGACGATCCTGTGTAACAAAATGCGGAGTGCGGAGTGTGGCCGTCCCCGGCCACAGCAACTGCCACCAACCAAAGAGCGTCGCGGGTTCTAAAGGGGCATTTCACCTTGCCACATAGCTGCGCCCGAGGACGGGCGCACTCCGACGACTCTTTTTGTTACACACTCTAAGTGTTCTTCCTGGGAAGCTTTCTGCGGGTTCATTCGTGAAGCTCATCGCGGTCAGCAAAAAAGGAGGAGTGATGCGCATTAGACGGTGAGCGGCGGGGGCGGTTTGCACCCATCATGCGGGCGGTAACGGATATGCTCGCTGAAAGTCCCTACATTTCAGCGGCCGAGGCGCAACCGCTTGAAGTGAGCCCGGCTGCCGCTTGCCCGCAATGTTTTCACTGCGGGACTCTCTGCCGTGCCGGAGTGTTCGAGCTGGCCGACAAAGCCTTTTGTTGCCGGGGGTGCCAGACGGTTTTCGAGATTCTCTCGGAGAACGGCCTGACCGATTTCTACCAACTGAGCGACTCGGCGGGCGTAAAGATCAACGCCACAGCGTCTGAAGACCAATTCAAGTTTCTCGACGAGCCGGCGGTTCGCGAGCGTCTGGTGGACTTTGCCGATGACAAGCTGACGCGTGTCACCTTTGAAATTCCCTCAATTCACTGCATTGCGTGCGTGTGGCTGTTGGAGAATCTCTTTCGACTCAAGCCGGGCATCGGGCAAACGCAGGTTAATTTTCCGCGCAAAGAAGTGGCGCTGTCGTTCGACACGGCCAAAGTGAAATTGAGCGAGGTGGTGGCGCTGCTGGCGTCGTTGGGCTACGCGCCGGAACTTAAGTTGTCATCCCTGGACTCCAAGCTGTTGAATCGCGTGTCGCGGCGACTTTGGGTTCAACTCGGGTTGGCGGGTTTTGCGTTCGGCAATATCATGCTGTTCAGCATCTCGTCGTACTTGGGGCTGGATACGTTTGCCGGACCGGCGTTTCGCAGCATGGTTGGAATCATCAGTCTGGTTCTGGCGTTGCCGGTGGTGATTTACAGCGCTGCGGATTACTGGCGCGCCGCGTGGACGAGTCTGCGCCAACGCCTGCTGAATATTGATGTGCCCATCGCGGCGGGGTTGGTGGCGATCTTCGCGCAGAGTGCGTACGACGTCTTATCCGGAACGGGTGAGGGTTATTTCGATTCGCTGACCGGGCTGATTTTCTTTCTGCTTTGTGGGCGATTGTTTCAACAGAAGACGTACGATCGACTCGCGTTTGATCGGGATTATCGGGCGTTCTTTCCACTGGCTGTCACGCGCAAGAATCCTGGCAGGGTCGCGTTCCGCCGCGACCCAAACTCAACCCGAATCGATGGGGACGCGGTGGAACGCGTCCCTACCGGAGGCGAAGAACAAGTTTCCCTCGCGCAACTCGCGGTGGGCGACCGATTGGTCATCCGCAACGGAGAGTTGATTCCCGCTGATGCGCGGCTCGTGCATGGTCCGGCGCTGATTGACTACAGCTTTGTCACTGGCGAATCGGAACCCGTATCGAAACAAGAGGGAGATCATCTTTACGCTGGGGGGCGGCAAATGGGGGCTGCGATTGAGGTCGAGATGGTGAAGGCAGTGTCGCAGAGCTACCTGACATCGCTCTGGAATCAAGAAGCGTTTCGGAAGGAGAAGCGCGCCACGCTGAATCAGCTTACGAATACTTACAGCCAGCGGTTCACGAAGATTATTCTCGTCGTCGCGGTCGGTGCGGCACTGTTCTGGTTGTATGCGAACCCGGCTTTGGCGCTGAAGTCGTTTGCGTCGGTGCTGATTGTGGCGTGTCCATGTGCGTTGGCGCTGGCGGCGCCGTTTGCGCTGGGGACGGCACAACGGGTTCTCGGGCGTCGAAATGTTTTTCTTAAGAACCCTTACGTATTGGAAACCCTCGCGCGCGTGGATGCGGTGGTGTTTGACAAGACCGGGACGCTCACTGTGCCGGGCGCGGGAACGGTGAAATGGATTGGACCGACGTCCGCCCTCACCCCGGCCCTCTCTCCCGAGGAGAGGGGGAAACGCTCGCAGGTCCTGGGCGAAATCAGAGCGGGCGGTGGCTCGAAGGCCTCGGAAACTAACGCGAACGATCAACTGGCCCTTGAACCGGAACGCCTCCTCTCCCCGTCCCTCTCCTCCATTCCGAATGGAGGAGAGGGTGGCCGCGGGTCGGGAGAGGAGGCACTCCAACATTCGGAGGGCCAAAGCGCGAACGTCGTTTCGGGCGAGGGTCAGGGTGAGGGGAGAGCGCTCAGTGAAACTGAGCAAGGTTGGCTGTATTCCGTGACGCGCCACTCGACGCATCCGCTGGCGGTGCGGATTGGGGAGGTGATTGGACACAATCATTATCCCGAGAATGTGCGGTCGTTTCTTGAGACGAGGGGTTGCGGGATGGAAGGCAGTGTGGATGGACATGAGATCTGGATGGGCACGGCGACGTGGATTGCGTCGCGAGGGGTTAAGACGGCATCGTCCTCGTTCTCCTCCTCGTCGTCGTCCTCGAATAAAGATGCAGATGCGAGGACGAGGACGAGAACGACAACGAGGACGAATGAAGGAAGCTCAGTGCATGTCGCGATCGATGGGCGTTACCGGGGATGTTTTTTGCTAACGAGCGCGGTGCGACCGGAAACGGAAAAACTCGTCAGCGCACTGAGGAAGAATTGCGAGATAGCGCTGTTGAGCGGCGACAATGAAAAGCAACGTTGGCAATTCCGGGAGTTGTTCAAGGATGCGGCGCAACTGCACTTCAACCAAAGTCCGGTGGACAAACTCGACTACGTTCGCCAACTGCAGCAGGGCGGTCGCACGGTGATGATGGTGGGCGATGGATTGAATGATGCGGGGGCATTGAAGCAAAGCGATGTCGGGGTGGCGGTGGTGGAGAACGTCAGCGCGTTCTCACCGGCGAGCGATGTGATTCTGGCTGCCGGCATGGTGCCGCGTATGGCCAACGTGCTGCGCTATGCGAAGCAATCGGTGTGGGTGGTGCGAGCGGCTTTCGTGATTTCAACCCTCTACAACGTCGTCGGCGTGGGCATAGCCGCGAGCGGGAGGCTTTCACCCGTAGTGTGCGCCATCCTGATGCCGCTCAGTTCGATCTCAGTGGTGGCGTTTGCGTGCGGGATGGCGACGTGGCTGGGGCGAAGGCAGTTCAGGTGTAGCAGCCGAGGTGCGGAGATGCGGATTGAAGAGGTCAACAAAGCGAGCCTCCTGACGTCGGCTGCTACAGCGGGAGGAGTTACATGAGCGTCATCTTTCTCCTCATTCCCTTGAGCATTGTTATCGCGCTTTGTTTTCTGGGCGCGTTCATCTGGGCGGTGCGGTCCGGTCAATACGAGGATACTTGCACTCCGTCGATGCGGTTGTTGCTCGAGGAAAAACGACCCGGGGACAAGACCAAATTGGACTCAAAGAATCAGGGAGGAGCAAAGAATGATTGATAAAGGACAAACGGCGCGTGGTCGCCTGTCTTCAACATGCATTGAATTAGTGGGAGTGAATTCAAGGAAGTTGATGACACGCATAACCAGAACAGAGGTGGCCACCGCGCAATTCGCAGTTGAGTTGAGACATTGAACCATGAACGTAGAAACATTCAAATATGATAACCGGATTGTCCGCGCCTTCGCGATTGCCACCGTCATCTGGGGCATCGTCGGCTTCAGCGCGGGATTGCTCATCGCCTGTCAGTTGTTCTGGCCGGACCTGAACCTGAACCTGCAGTTCACGACGTTTGGCCGCTTGCGTCCGCTGCATACCAACGCAGTCATCTTCGCGTTTGTGGGCAACGGCATGTTCACCGGCATTTATTACTCGCTGCAACGACTCTGCAAGGCGCGGATGTTCAGTGATTTTTTGAGCTGGGCCAACTTCTGGGGCTGGCAGCTCATCATTGTGGCGGCGGCCATTACGTTGCCGCTCGGTCTGACGACGAGCAAGGAATACGCGGAACTGGAATGGCCCATCGACATTGCCATCACGCTGGTCTGGGTGTTCTTCACGATCAACATGATTGGAACGATTTTGAAGCGCCGCGAAAAGCATCTTTACGTCGCCATCTGGTTTTACATCGCGACGGCAATCACGGTCGCGATGCTGCACATCATCAATTCGCTCGAAGTGCCGGCGAGCGGGTTCAAGAGCTACTCGATCTACGCGGGCGTTCAGGACGCGCTGGTGCAATGGTGGTATGGGCATAACGCGGTCGCGTTCTTTCTCACTACGCCGTATCTCGGCCTGATGTATTACTTCCTGCCGAAAGCGGCGGACCGCCCGGTGTTCAGCTACCGGCTTTCCATCATTCATTTCTGGGCCCTGATTTTCATCTACATCTGGGCCGGGCCGCATCACCTGCTTTACACGGCGTTGCCGGACTGGGCGCAATCGCTCGGCATGGTGTTCTCGTTGATGCTCATCGCACCGAGTTGGGGCGGTATGTTGAACGGGTTGCTGACGTTGCGCGGTGCGTGGGACAAAGTGCGCCAGGAACCAATGTTGAAGTTCATGGTTGTGGCGGTGACGGCGTACGGCATGGCCACGCTGGAAGGTCCGGTGCTGGCAATTAAATCGGTGAACTCGCTGTCGCACTACACGGATTGGACGATTGCGCACGTCCACACTGGCGCGCTCGGCTGGAATGGGTTTCTGACCTTCTCAGTGCTTTACTGGCTGTTCCCGCGTTTGTGGAATACGAAATTGTACTCCGTCAAACTCGCGAGCTGGCATTTCTGGATCGCGCTGCTGGGGATGATGTTCTACGTCGTGCCGATGTATGCCAGCGGCATCACGCAAGGGTTGATGTGGAAGCAATTCACGTCGGAGGGTTTCCTGCAATACGCGAACTTCCTCGAGACCGTGTTGCAAATTGTGCCGCTCTACAAGCTGCGCGCCATTGGCGGAACGCTCTACATCGTGGGCGCCTTCATGATGGCGTATAACCTCTGGCGCACGGCCAGGGCGGGTCAGTTCGAGCCGGAAACTGAGGCGCAAGTGGCGGTCGTTGCGAAGAAGGAACACGCGTCGGACGATCCGTGGAAACATCGTTGGCTCGAAGCCAAGCCGCTCACGCTCACGGCGATGGCGTTGGTGGCCGTCATCATCGGTGGCTTGATCGAAATGGTGCCGATGTTCCTGGTGAAGGAAAACGTACCGACCATCGCGAGTGTGAAGCCTTACACGCCGTTGGAAGTGTTGGGGCGCGACATCTACATCCGCGAAGGGTGCGTGGGTTGCCATTCGCAAATGGTGCGTCCGTTCCGCAGTGAGACGGAGCGCTACGGCGAATACTCGAAGGTTGGCGAATTCATTTACGACCATCCGTTCCTCTGGGGCAGCAAACGCACCGGGCCGGACTTGCATCGTGAGGGCGGCAAGTATCCGGACGCGTGGCATTACAATCACATGGACGATCCGCGCTCGACTTCGCCCGGTTCAATCATGCCGCGTTATCCGTGGTTGCTGACGCAGACGCTGGACACAAACGCGCTGCCGTCGCGCCTTGCAGCGCTGCGCAAGACGGGTGTGCCGTATGCGGTCGGTTACGAGAATGGCGATGCGCAAAAGGATTTGGTGGCTCAAGCGGCGAAAATCGTTGTGAACCTCAAGGTGGGCTCCGTCGAAACAACGCCCGACCGCGAGATCATCGCGCTCATTGCTTACCTGCAACGGCTCGGCACGGACATCAAGGCACAACCGGCGGCAACCACAACGACTGCCGCCGCAAATTGAAAATGAAACCACGGATGAACACTGATGGACACGGATGTGGACGGAGCACCAGCCGGTCGGGCGGGACTGCCGAAGGTAGCTCGGTGTATTGCCTCGCTTCAATGCACGTGAAGCGCTGCGGACGGGGACCGTCCGCGCTCCGGGTGCTTTTGCCCATCGGTGTTTATCTGTGTGCATCCGTGGTTAAACCCAATTCTTAATTTATGATCAAAAACGTTCTTAGCAACATCGGTGGCATCGGGCTGTATGGAGTGATTTCCATTTGCCTGTTCTTTGCCGTGTTTACCGGAATGCTCATCTGGGCGATTCGGATGAAGAAAACCGTGGCTCAGGAGTTGAGCGCCTGTCCGTTGCACGACGGTGAGAAGAATTCCAACCGAAAGGAAGTTTCCCATGAGTAATCATCCCACGGAAGGCAAGTTGATGCATCACGAGGCGGATGGCATCAAGGAACTGGACAATCTGCTCCCGCGCTGGTGGGTGTGGTTGTTCAACTTCACCATCGCGTTCGCGGTGGTTTACATGGTCTGGTATCACGTTGCTGGCGCCGGGGACCTGCAGGCCGCGGAATACACCAAGGAATGGAAGCGCGGTGAGGAGATTAAATCGGCTTCCATCGCGAAATTCGAAGCGAGCATCGGGACGCTGACGCCGTCGCAGGACAAAGCGGTGTTGGGCGAAGGTCAACGGTTGTACATCAACTATTGCGCGCCCTGTCACCGTCCAGATGGCGGCGGACTCGTCGGTCCCAATCTCTGCGACGATTATTGGATTCACGGGTCGAACTTCGTGGACAATGTGAAGACCGTCATCAACGGCGTGCCGGCGAAGGGAATGCTCACGTGGCGCGGCGTGCTGAACCCGGACCAGATCAAGGCGGTGAGCAGTTACATCTACACGTTGCGCGGAACGAGTCCGAAGAATCCCAAACCGGCGGAGAACACGGTGCAAGCACCCGCGGGACCGAGTGCGTTTGAATGATGGCAACGTTGCCCAGCAAGAAGTCCGATGAACACGATCCTTATCAGGCATCGCAGGAGGCGGACTTGGGCGATTTTCGCGATCACCTGACGACGGCTGACAAGCAGGGGCGGCGACAGTGGATTTATGCGAAGAAGCCGCAGGGCAACTGGACGCGGCGGCGCACCTGGGTGAGTTGGTTGCTCATCGGCATCATGTTCGCCGGGCCGTTCATCCGGATTAACGGTAACCCGCTGCTGTTGATCAACGTGGTCGAGCGGCGCTTTTCGATTCTTGGCCAACTGTTCTGGCCGCAGGACATGGTCATCTTTGCGGTAGCAATGCTCATCTTCATCACGGGCATCATCATTTTCACCGCGGCGTTTGGGCGGTTGTGGTGCGGTTGGACCTGTCCGCAAACGGTCATGATGGAGATGGTGTTTCGCAAACTGGAATACCTCATCGAAGGCGACGTCGTGGAGCAAAAGAAACTGGCCGCCGCACCGTGGACGGCAAGCAAGCTGGCCAAAAAGTTGAGCAAGCAAATTGTTTTCTTCGGGCTGTCGTTCGTCATTGGCAACACGCTGCTGGCTTACATCATCGGCACGGAAGAGCTTTATCGAATCATCACGGACAATCCGCGCGATCACATCTCGGGCCTGACCTTCATGATGCTGTTCACGCTGGTGTTCTACGCGATCTTCGCGCTCTTTCGGGAACAGGCGTGCACGTTCATTTGTCCGTATGGCCGGTTGCAATCCACGATGCTGGACGAAAACTCGATGGTCGTGGCTTACGACTACAAACGCGGCGAGAAGCGTGGCCGGTTGAAACATAACCAACCGCTGGTTCACCGTTTGGCTCAAGGCATGGGCGACTGCATCGATTGCCATCAGTGCGTGAATGTTTGTCCCACGGGCATTGATATTCGCAATGGCGTGCAAATGGAGTGCCTGCATTGCACCGCATGCATCGACGCGTGTGATGCGGTGATGGACAAAGTGAGCTCGCCGCGCGGGCTGATTCGCTATGCGTCGTTGAACAGCATTGAGAAGGGTGAGCGGTTTAGATTTACACCGAGGATGCGGCTTTACGCGGTGGTGTTGGCCGGATTGATCGGGTTGTTCCTGGTCCTGGTATTTACGCGTCCGGCGGTGGAAGCCATTTTCCTTCGCGCGCCGGGCGCGTTGTTTGTTGAGACCGCGGGCAACCGCATTGAAAATCTTTACACGCTGAAGCTGGTGAACAAGACCATGCGCGACTTGCCGGTGGAATTGAAACTGGAAGGTGTGGAAGGCAACCTGGAAATCATGGGGGAGAAAAACCTTGTTGTGCCGGCGGGCAAACTCACCGAGACGTCGGTGCTCATCGAACTGAGCTCAACGAATCTAACCGGCGCCACCACGAAGTTGAAGGTGGGAGTTTATACCGGCGGCAAACGAGTGCAGACGGTCAAAACAGTATTTGTCGGACCTCGAAAATGAAAACCCTCACCTCACCCCGAGCCGCTCTCCTCCCAAGGGAGGCGAGAATTGTTTCCGCCTTCAGTCGAAGGTCCGCCGCTGGATTCGCGCTTGCGAGTTTCCTGAAACCTGGATCGCTATTCCTCTCTTTGGGGAGAGAATTTCCCCGAAACGATGTTCGCACTTTGAACCCCCGAACGTTGGAGTGCCTCCTCTCCCGGCCTGCGGCCACCCTCTCCTCCATTCGGAATGGAGGAGAGGGACGGGGAGAGGAGGCGCTCCGGTTCAGGGGAGGGAGAACGAGGACATTAATTTGAATTAGTTATGACCAAGCCATCCCGCAATTTGTGGCCCGCGTCCATCATCGGGTTCTTTGTTCTCGCGATCATCTTTCTTGTCACGTTTGTGGCCTGGGCGATGCGACAGCGTGAAGGTCTCGTTTCGGCGGATTACTACGAGCAGGAGGTGCGTTACCAGCAGCAACTCGATTCCATGAACCGGTCGCAATCCATCGCCGCGCAAATGGTGGTGACGTTCGATCCGATGCAGCAAGTGATCAATGTCGCTTTGCCCCGGGAACAACGAACGGGTGCGAACGGAGTCGTGCATCTCTATCGCCCCTCGGACGCCCGACTGGATCGTGAGATGGCGTTAGCGATCGACGAGAACGGGGTTCAGAAAGTTGATGCGAAGACGCTGGAGAACGGGCTTTGGAAAGTGCGGGTGAAATGGAACTCGGGCGGGCAGGAATATTTTGTGGATCAACCAGTGATTGTGACGGGAGCGCCGAACTCTGATTCGGCGCGAGGCTGAAGGATTGAAACGCGCCGGGTCGGAGACGGGCGCTCCAATGACCATGCAACTCTGGACAGCATTTCTACTGGGCTTCGTGGGCAGCGCGCACTGCGCCGGCATGTGCGGTCCGCTGGCGTTGGCATTGCCGGGCGGCAAGCGGGGCACGTTCATCGTTGGGAGAGTGCTCTACAATCTTGGGCGCATCGTCACTTACATGGCGATGGGCGCGGTGTTCGGCCTGCTGGGACAAGGTTTCACGCTGGCGGGATTGCAACGCTGGTTGTCGCTCGGTCTCGGCGTGGTCATCCTGGTTGGGTTGTTTTCATCTCGACGATTTGCGGGCGCTCTCCCGATGACGCATGGGGTGCAGTGGTTGAAAACAACCTTGGGAAAGCAATTCCAGCGTCGCGAACTGACCGCGCTTTTCACGATCGGAATGTTGAATGGGCTTCTGCCGTGCGGTTTGGTTTACATCGCGTGCGCCGCGGCAACGGCGACGGGCAGTCTGATGAACGGCGTGGACTACATGCTCGCCTTCGGCCTGGGCACAGTTCCGATGCTCCTGACGATTTCGCTGGTGGGAACCAAGCTGCAATTTGTTCTACGGTTGAAATTGCAACGGTTGATTCCAGTCAGCCTGGCGATTGTGGGCGCGCTCTTGCTGCTGCGCGGGATGGCTTTAGGCATTCCTTATTTCAGCCCAAAGCTTCCTGCTGAGCCAAGCGCCGCGAGTTGCTGCCATTGAGCCGCGCGTTGACGGTCGTCGCGCGTAAGACTATTTTTCGGCAGTCGTAATGATTGCCAGAACCACAACTACCCAGCCGACGACGCCCAACTTTCGTGTGGGCGATGAGCGATTGGTGAAACTCACTGCCAACGCCGGCAAAAAAGTCGGTGCGCTGCTTACCAAGCAGGGACGGCCCAATGGCGTGCTGCGCGTTGCAGTTGTTGGCGGCGGTTGCTCCGGGCTGCAATACAAAATGGATTTGCAGGATGGTCCGGCGAACCGCGATTTCCTGGTCGAGTCTGCAGGTGTGAAGGTGGTGGTTGATCCCAAGAGCGCGCTTTATGTGACCGGCAGCGAGCTGGATTATGTGGACGCGTTGCAGGACGGCGGCTTCAAGGTGAAGAACCCCAACGCGGCGACGAGTTGTTCCTGTGGCGAGAGTTTCAGCGCCTGACCATGGTGCGCGACTACTTCGCTTTGCTCAATGAGTCGCGCCGCCCGTGGCTCGAACCTGAAGCGCTGAAGGAGAAATTCCTCGCCCTGTCCGCCGAGGTTCATCCGGACCGGGTTCATCAGGCTTCCGATTCAGACAAGCTTGCCGCGACTCAGCGTTACTCGGAACTGAATGCCGCCTACAATTGCCTGCGTGAACCTCGCGAACGCTTGCGGCATTTGCTGGAACTGGAGCTTGGCCAAAAACCATCCGACCTCACGAATGTGCCCAACGACCTCATGGATGTGTTCTTCAAAGTTGGCGCGACGCTGCGGGAGGTGGATGGGTTTGTTGCGGAGAAGGGGAAGGCAACGTCTCCGCTGCTCCAGGTGCAGTTGTTCGAGCGCAGTCAGGAGTGGATTGAAAAGCTGAACACAGTTAGGCGACTCATCGATACACGGCGCGTGCCTTTGATTGCAGAATTGAAGCAACTGAGCCCGGATTGGGACGCTGATTCAGCGAAACCGTTGGAGCGTTTGTTGGAAATCTGGCGATTGTTGAGCTTTTACGACCGCTGGCTCGGGCAAATTCAGGAACGGACGGTGCAACTATCCTTTTAGAGAATGAGAAAACTCTTTTTTGTGGACGAGTTTGGATCAGGTCGCACGAACTTAAAGGACGTGTGCAAAGTGTCTCCCTCTCCCCTCAATGGGGAAAGGGCAGGGGTGAGGGGTGGGAACGGAGACCAACATTCAACATTCAACATTCAAGGCCCAACACCCAGTGCTCAGTGCCAGGACCACCCCTCACCCTCGGTCCCTCTCCCCGTTGAGGGGAGAGGGAAGCGAGACAGTGGGCTGGTTGAGGGGGCGAAAGGTCTTTGTGCTTACAGGCTCTTACTTTTTCTCTGCTGGTTGATGGCTGGTCAAGTAACGCGGGCCGAGGAAACGTGGCCTTCTGCTCTGAGCCAGATGCCGCTGGGGACCGGGCCGGTTCAGTTGAATCGAACCAACTGCGCCGAGCTAATCCTTGGCGCGTTCCAGTCGAATGCCATGGTCAAGGCGCTGATCTTCATGCCGGGCGCCACGGACGAGCTTTATTTCTTCAAACGCACTCAGGCAATGGTCACTAACGTGAACCCAACGGTCTATGACGCGGTTGTTGCCCTGACCAACCAATCGCACGTGCGAGCCGTCTTTCGTCCGCCCTTTCTGCTGCTTCATTCGGAGGAAGACGTGCTGAACCTGGACATTACGATCGAATACCGGCGGACGGCCGACAAACTCAAGGCCGGCCAACCCATGCCGCAAATCAAGGTCTTTGACCGGGACTGGACGCAAATGGTGAAACTGATCAAGCGACGCATCGATCCGACGTTGATTCCCTATGAAGGAACCTCGGATTCCTGGCATTTCTACCGGCACACGTTTGCCGGTTGGAATCTGAGCCAGTGGGAAATGCTGGAAGCTTGCGCTCTGGCGGGCAAAACAAAGTTCACGGTGATTCGCAACGGTGTCGTGTTCAAACTTGATGAACGCACCGGTGCGATGCCGCAGCTAGAGAAATTCCCCGGGAGATGACCGGGGAATTTCCGGTAAGAAAAAAATTTTCGAGAGACAATTCTTGTCCGCGAACAAGACAAACTTTTTTTTGGCGCAGAGAGCGTGTTGAGATTTCAGCAAGGGAGTCGCGGGTTTCGAAAAAAGTGTCGCGTGGTATATGGGCTGCTTTTCGACCGCCATGAAAATGCGACGTCTCACTCCAACTGAGGGAACGTTGTGTTTCTCACCGCTTGGGTCTCAGCGCCCAAGCGAAACTCCCTCCTTGACTCCGCTGGTATGTGTCGGGCCGAAAGCCTGATGCTCTTCTCTACTGGGTTTGGTTTCCAGGGGCTGGCTCGCACCAGCCCCTGGTTTTTTTAAGGGGAAAACATCGAACATTCAACCACTGCCGCCTTCCATGTGGAAGCGATGATCCTGTTTTTGAGTTGCTCGATGACTTCGGCCAGTTTCTTCTCGCCGTCGCCGGTTTTGAAGTTATCCCGGATGCGTTTCTGATGAATCGGCTGCAGCGCGACGAAGTCCTTTTCCCTGATCGCGAGGGCGTAATGATCCAGGTATTCGGAAACATTCATTTGCGGTGGGAACTGCTGGTTTTTAGCGTGGAGGTGACGTTCAGCGGACGAACCGGAAGCACGATGTTCGAGGGTTCAGTTTTGAGGCTCTTGCAGCGGCCGCTTTTCCCGCAGCTTCTCCAGGTCTTCAGCGAGGAACTTGGCGACATCTTTGAAGCGGGCAATGTTCTCCGGATTGATGTTCATGAGTTGCTGGTGTGCTTCCAGTGACGCCCGAGTGAGTTCTTCGCGGGACGGGTTGCAGGGAGAGGGGGAAGATGTTTCGACGGCGCCGATGGCGGCCATTTTCCCCTGTGCCGTTTTAAACAGATGCAGGACGCCGAGGTTTTCAAGGAGTTCCAGCAGGCGCTCGTTGGCATTGCGGAGCTCAATGGCATTGTGCTCGCATTCGCCATCCTTGGGCATCGCTTTCAGGCCAAACTCCGCCAGGATGCCCAGGAAAGTGCTGTCCATCAACGCGCATTCAGAAAGCTCAACCACCACGTAGGGGTAACCCTGGTTCTTCAATTTGGTGAGCACCGTCTTAAAGTCCACGCTCGAGGTAAAGTTGGCCCTGCCGGAAACCTTCACGCATGCGAAATTTTCCCCCACCATGACCATCAATTTTGCCGACTGAGCATTCATCAGTATGTCACGATCACGCGGTCGAACGGGGGTTTGCCCGTGCGCCCGGCGCACCCACAATTTGTACCAGGGTTTGTTGCAAAACCAGTCGTTCGTCCAAGGCGCTCGACACCAGGCGCTGGTTGGCGCGCAGCAGGGATTCCATCGCGGCCACCAGTTCGGCTTCGGAATAGTTCCGCACCTGCGACAATGCTTTGAACAGCACGTAAGGATTCAGAGAGAGGGGATTGTAACGGCGGTCCGTTGGCAGGTTCGAAGGCGGTACCCGGTCCAATTGAGCTTTGAAACTGTGGTAGTTATCCGTGGGCTTAAGCCAGCCTTCGCGGAGCATTTCCTTCAGCATCAAAAGGGCGCGCACTTTGGAGATCAAGCCGTAGAGCATTCCGATTTCGCTTTTGTCCTTGTCGAATTGCATCTCCCAAAGCTCTTCATCCAGGCAGCGGAGCAGGGCGGGCAGGTTGCGATTACCCAGCGCATCGCCGAGGGCAAAAGCGCGCGACATTTTGTTCCGGATGCAAACGGTGTTTACATCGGTCCTGGTAACCTCTCCTCGCTCACCAACAAAGAGTGAGAGTTTTTCGATTTCACTTTCGAGCTGTCGCGGATGCGGTCCAACGCGAGTGATGAGTTCGGCCAGCGCAGCTTCCTCGATCTGTTTGTTCCGGGCTTGAAAGGCCTTGCGCGCCCATGCCTCGGCCTGGTCCGTCCAATCCTTGTCGTTAACCGACCAGCCGTCGAAGGTTTCCACGCGTCCGATTTTGTCGCACGTCTTGTAGAACACTTTTCGTTTGTCGACCTTCCCGGCGCTGACCAACAGGCGGACGTTGCGCCAGTCAAACGCTTTCAATTCCTGGGCAAGGTCGGAAAGGGCTTCGGTGACGTCGGCGGTTTGCGCGGCGCGTTCGTCGCCCAGAAAGTTGCAATCGCGCAGCCAAACGGCCTTGCCGCCGCCAAAGAAAGGTAACGTTTGGAGTGCTTCGCGGAGTTTGCTTAGCGCTTTGAGCGCGTCGCCGCTGTTGGTGACTGTTGCTTCAATAACCTCCTGGTCCATGCCACCGAGGGCGTCGGACCAATGTTGGTAGATTTGCCGGGCACGTTGTTTTACGGCGAAGTCATCCTCGCCGCAAACCAATGCCAGGGGAGTATCCGGCGTGGCAACCGCAGGCATCCTTATTCGGGTTCGTTGCCGCCCTCGTTGATCTTGTCGAGGTAGTCGCTCATGTCTTCGACTTGATCAAACAGGGCGCGGCTGACAAACACAGGTTTCTTCTGCGCTGAGGCAATGGCGAGGCAATCGCTCGGGCGTGCGTCGATTTCGACAATTTTGCGGGCGATCTCATTGTTTTGCGAGAGGATGAGCCGGGCGAAGTAGGTAGAGTTTTTGAGTTCGGTAATGACGACGCGTTCGACGGAAATGTTGAAGCCCTTGAAGATACTGGCCATGAGGTCATGGGTGAGGGGGCGTTCCTTGGGGGCATCGCGTAAGAAGTCGCTGATAGTCTTCCCCATCTGCAGCTCCACGTTGATTACGAAAACCTTCTCATCATTGCCGACAAACAGCGCGCAACCGCTATTGGCTGGCAGGATTCCGCGAATCTGAACGGGCACAACATCGTTCTTCATGACAAAAGTCTATTTCCTGTCAGACAAAAAACAAGTCCTCGTCACGCAGGCAAATTGCCCATGGCCAATAAAGATTTCGGAGGCGATGGTGAGTTAGGGCTTGCTATTCCAGGGCAAAAGGCCACAGTGCCATTGTCTGTAGATAGCTTGTAGCTTCCTGGTCATGGTAAATCTCAGGTGAACGCAGTTCAGTGATGATTTGAAACCCGGTAGTCGGGAACAGTCTGGATAGAGCACAGTTTAGTCTAGGACAGTTTAAACATCACATGAGTGCAAAACTGTTTGTAGGGAATCTCTCCTTCAAAATCACTGAAAACGACTTGCAAGATACTTTTGCAGCGCACGGCACCGTTGTGGAGGCCAACTTGATGATGGATCGCGTGAGCGGTCGTCCGCGAGGTTTTGGTTTCGTCACGATGGGATCGCCCGAGGAAGCCCAAAAAGCCATCGACGCTTTGAACGGCAAGGAACTGGATGGTCGCGCCTTGACGGTAAACATCGCGCGTCCTCGTGAAGAGCGCCCCGGAGGTGGTGGGGGACGTCGCGAGTTCGGCGGTGGCGGTGGTCGTCGTGAATACGGCGGCGGCCGTGGTCGGTACTAAGCCCGCGAGGGAGTTTCAAAAGCGGCGGAGTACGGTGACTCGACTCCGCCGTTTTCTCTGTACGTGTTCCGGTTTGATCGCATTCCGGGTTTTTCCGGAAAAAACTTCCCGCCCGGTGGATTTTTTTGTTGCTATTTGGACACTCCTGTTGTGTAAATAGGCACGTTACCGAAATCAGACCGACTGCCAGCGTAAAAGGGCAGCCGATAGAACCGAGTCCAAGTCGTAAGTTGCTAAGTGCGAGTATGTCGTAAAAAGCCTTTTGATTGTCTATGAGTGCATTTTCCCGCTTTCCTCGAAGTTTCTCCCTCCCTGTTGTGGCTGCGCTGGCTGCATGTTCAATTGATGCTCAAGCGTTTGTTCTTAGCAGCGGGAATTCCTCCGTAAATATTGACTCAGCCACTCAGATGGGCATGAACAGTTGGAATGTCGATGGCCAGAATCAGTTGTATCAACAGTGGTTCTGGTATCGGACCTCGTCCATGACGAGTGAAAAGTCGATTGATACTATTTCAGCGCCGTTCATCACCATCAATTCGCCCAGTCAGGCGACTTCAACTTATACTGGAAATGGTTTCACCCTGAGCCTCGTCTACGATTTGGTGGGTGGTGCGGCTGGTAGCGGGCAGTCCGTGGTCAATGAAACCATTACGATCAATAACACGAGTGGTTCGGCGCTCAGCTTCAGCTTTTTCCAATACTCTGATTACAACTTAGGCGGCGTGGATCAGGATGTGGTTCAGATCCAGTCGGGCTTTGGATACGCTTTAGTGACCTCTGGAGCGTTGAGTTTGGGTGAAACGGTAGTCACTCCCACCGCTAACAACGGTGAAGTAGCTCCCTACGATCAGACCTTGCTTAAGCTGAACAATAACTCGGTTGACAACCTTAACGGGAACTTGGGGCCTTCCGCCGCGGGCGATTTCACTTTTGCTTTCCAGTGGGATTTCACGATTGCCGCAAATAGTTCGGTAATCATTAGCAAGGTGAAGTCATTGCAGGTGCAACCGGTGCCCGAGCCCACTTCTGCGGTGTTGGCTTTGTTGGGCGTTGGTGTTCTGGTTGGCCGTCGGTTCATCAAAAAGTAAGCGCAATTTAACTTCAGTTCATACTTTCATCCCCCCATGAAAAACAGTGTGAAACAAAACAACGGTCGATGTGGAAAATGGCTGTTGATTGTCGCTTTGGCGTTTGGTGTTGCGGCGCCGGCGGGGGCGGCGGTGTTGAGTCACGGCAACTCCACGATAAACATCGATGAGAATAGTCAGGCGGGAGTGAATCAGTGGCTTGTTGATGGAACTCAGACTTTGAACCAGCAGTGGCTGTGGTATCGGATTGGCAGCTCGAGTCCCGAGCAGTCGATCAATACCATCGGTGCTCCCACGGTTACGGTGATTTCGCCGTACTCAACCAGACTGGTTTACACCTCGCCGGGATTGTTTGACATTCAAGTGACTTACACGCTTCAGGGTGGGCAATTGGGCAGCGGCACCGCAGATCTTTCTGAGCAGATCAGGATTAACAATCTCTCGGCAAATCCCCTCGACTTTCACCTGTTCCTTTACTCGGATTTCAATTTGGGGAATCTGCCAGGCGGGCAAAACCTGAGTATGAGCCAGAACTTGCTGGGCAAATTCAACCGGGCCACGCAGGCTCCCGGCCCGGCTTTGCTGCAACAGACAATTATCAGTCCGGGGGCAAGCCATGGTGAGGCGGGCGTGGCAGGCTTTACGTTGGGCCGGTTAAACGATGCTGTCGCGACTACTTTGAATGACAATGCCAATGCAGTAGGCGACGTGACCTGGGCTTTCCAGTGGGATTCACAGATTGCTGCCGGTGGTTCGTTCCTGGTTGGTGCAGACAATCGGGTAGTTGTGCCCGAACCTGCCAGCATCGCGTTGGCCGGTTTGGGATTGGCTCTGCTCTTGGGCGTGGCCCGTCGTCGTCGTTTGGGCTGATTGAGCGAGAAGGTCCTTTCTATTTTAAGGAGTCGCTCTACCATTGCTAGGTGCGTCGGAATGTAACTCATTCAGGTCCTCATCCCCTCGCGACTCCTGCTGTACGCTTGAACTGCAGTTTTTTGGCCCGAACACTGAAAAAAGAGCTGCTTCTCCCTATCGGTTTGGTGGTGTTCCTCGTTTCTTCTCCTGCTGAGCTTTGCGCAGGTGGCAGTGGCCTGAACGTGGTGGTTGTGGCGAATGGTGACAGCCCGGATTCCTGCGAGTTGGCGAATTATTACTGCCGCAAGCGAGAGATCGCTCCCGAACGAGTGCTGAAGATTGCCTGGCAAGGTTCCAAAGTGGAGTGGACCGACACGGATTTTAATGCGTTTCTCGTGGATCCCTTGTTAGCGTTCCTGGCGGCAAACGAACTAACCAATCAGGTTCAGTATGTCGTTCTTTCGATGGACATACCTTACCGCGTCACCGGCAGCCGGCCCAACAGCACTACTTCAGCCTTGTTTTACGGGTTCAAACCGGGAACGAAAGACCTGACGAACAGTTATGCCGGCAGTGAAGCGAGGTTTAAAGAAGCTGAGCCCACCACTGCTCCGGGATACTCGTTTCTGACCATGATGCTGACCGCCGGTTCGTTGGCTCAGGCAAAACGATTGGTTGATCAGGGAATCGCGAGCGACCAAAGCTTTCCTGAGTCGCCGGCCTGGCTCGCAAAGAGCAGCGACCCGCTACGCAATGTGCGTTACCGCGCCTTTGACAACGCCGTGTTCAATGCGCGCCTCGCGTCGGCCTATTCGTTGGGACGCACGAACCTGGATTCGCCCTGGGGATTGACGGGGCTGATGGGCTTTCAAACCGGCCTGGCGAACTTTGGGGTTTCCTCAAATGCGTTTCTCCCCGGCGCCATTGCGGACAGTTTTTCATCGTTCGGCGGGCAGCTCTTTGAAGCGTCGGGACAGACGAGTCTGTTGAGTTTCATCCATGCAGGCGCTTCGGCCAGCTATGGCACCGTCACTGAACCGCAGCCAGTCGTAAAAAAATTTCCGGACCCGCAGGTTTACTTTTATCAATCGCGCGGTTACTCGATCGCCGAATCGTATTATCAAAGCATTGAGATTCCGCTGGAGGGATTGCTCGTGGGGGAACCGTTGGCCGCGCCGTTTCGGCGACAGTTTTCCGGAGGCTGGATGGACCTTGAGAACGGGGCATTGTTGCGCTCAACAACCAATCTCGCCTTGTCGTTCTTTTCCGGGCAATCAGGCCAGGGTATCGAATCGGTTGACCTTTTTGTGGATGGGAAATATCGGCAAACGCTGACCAACCTGCCACCGGAACCGGGCAATCGCCTGACGGTCCGGCTGAATGGCTACGAGGTTTCGTATGCCGTCCCCACGAATGCCACATTGCGGAGCATTGCCACCGAACTGGCAAACCTGCTGAACGACCCGGTTCACACCAACTTCACGAAAGTGCTCGCGGTGGCGCATGGCGACCGCATCGAGTTGCAATACTTTGCGCCGTTACCCTCCGCGGGCACGTTTGAGTTTGTTGATCTTGACGCTACGACGAATACCCCGCGCACGTACCTGGCGGCGGTGGATCGCCTTTGGTCCCCACCCTGGATGACAGCGATGGGCCGGACTGCCAATGGTGGCTTTCGTCTGATGTTCGGCTCGACGCGCGACACGCCTGCGACGCTCTACGCTTCGTCCGATTTGAGTCAATGGCAGCCGGTTTACACCAATTTTCCCGGGGGACTTATGGAGTTTGTGGATACGGACGCCGGACTGTTTCCGAAGCGATTCTATCGATTGGCAGTTCCGGCCCATTTGCAACCGCCTCAATTAACCCTGCTGGGTCGCAACCCTTCAGGTGAATTTCGAGTGCGAGCCACGGGTCTGCCGGGTCGACCTTATTTGTTACAGGCGTCGCCCGACTTGCGGGTTTGGTCCGACATTTTGACCAACTTGACGGGCGGAGACGTCCTGTTCGCGGATCCGCAATCGGCCTCGAAACCCAGCCGCTTCTATCGGACCCGTTCGGGTGTGCCGTCAGATTATTCGCCGGTTTCGGTGGTCGGACAGATTCCATCTGGTGGAAGCATTGTTCGGGTGCAATCCGATCGGCCTGGCGACTCCGTCGTCTGGGCATCGACCAACTCGGTGGATTGGTTTCCGATCTATCGACATGCCGTCCAATCGGTCGTTCTCACCGCGACCTCCAGTGACAAAGGCTCCGGCACTTTTCCGGGAACAACGTTGCAGGCGGCGCGGTCCGAGTTTCTCACCACGACGGCTTATGGACTGCGCCGGTTCTCCATCAACACGAACGCACCGTTGCAGTCTACGGACTTTCTGACGGCAACAATCATTAAGACCAATGGCCACTCCGTGACAGTATCGGTAACCAATCAAACCGGCCTGGGGAATTTAAAATCGTTTGTTCAGCGATTAATCGATGCCGTTAACAACCGGGCTGAGTTGGTTGGGCTGGATGGAGTAACCGGCGAGGATTTAGTGGATGGGAATGTCGGTGCGGTTGACTTCAATTTGCGCGCACGCGCGATCGGTCGGGAAGCCGCCGCCATTCAAGTGACGTTTAGTGCTTCAACGAACTTGAACCTTTACGGTTCGGGTACTTTTCTTTTGGACGGGAACTTGAGTGACCTGCGTCCTCGTAATTACTTGCTCGTTGGTGCGGGTAGACCGGCGGTGGCGTTGACCGTTCCACTGGACACGACGCAGTTAGATGACGGGCATCATGAACTGACAGCGGTCGCTTATGAAGGAACCAGCGTCCACACGCAAACCCGCCGGTCGGTGACCGTGATCGTTTCCAATACTCCCTTGCATGCACAATTCTCTGTTCCCACCAATGCGTTGCCCAGCACAACAAACTTCCCGGTCACCGTCACCGCCAACAGCAACTCCGTAAATCGGATTCTGCTCTACACTACGGGAGGCTTGTTGCAGGGCGTTACCAACCAGTCTGCAGCCGCTTTTTTTGTAAATGGACAATCGTTGGGTGCCGGCGAACATCCTTTCTACGCAATAGTTACCACAGCCAGCGGGCAGCGTTACCGCACCGAAACCCAAAGGGTTACCCTGGTTCGACCTTAACCCGCTTGAATTCTCCTTGGACTGGCGCGTCTGAAATATGCCCCCATACCTTTTTTTGACCTGGGGCGTAGAATTGTAAGCCGTAAGAACTGACGCCGATTCGCTGTGCGGCGGCAACATCCAAAAAAGACCGACAACTATGAAAACTACCCGCTCCCTCGCCCTGTTCGTTACAGCCTTGACCTGCCTGACCCTGCAAGCGGCCAATTGGACCGCCGGAATGAAGGAAGGCAAACCAGAGTTTAAATCGATGGGACCGCTTGCCTTTGGACCGGAAGGAATTCTCCTCGTCGCGGATACTAAATCCGCTGCGGTGGTCGCCATCGCCACGGGCGACACCACTCCGGCCAAGGATGCCAAGCCCCTCAAGGTGGAAGGCATCAATCAGAAAATCGCCGGCCTGCTCGGCACGAGCGCAGACCAGATTCTGATCAGCGACATGATTGCCAATCCCATATCGCGAAATGCCTACCTGGCGGTCTCACGCGGTCGCGGGCCCACGGCCGTTCCCGTTCTGGTGCGCGTCAACGCTGGCGGTGACCTTGAAGTGGTATCGCTCGATAAAGTGAAATTCTCACGCGGTGAACTGCCGGATGCACCGGTGGATGGCGTGGTCGGGCCGGGAAACCGGCAAAGCAACCCGCGCCAGGAATCCATCACCGATCTCGCGTTCTTCCAGGATCGCATTCTGATTGCTGGCCTGGCGAATGAAGAGTTCGCTTCGACGTTGCGCGCCATCCCGTTTCCCTTTGAGAAGGTTGGCAACGGCACGATTGTCGACATTTATCACGGGGCGCACGGGCGGTTTGAGACGCGGTCCCCCATCCGCACGTTTGTTCCTTTCAACGTCGGCAATGAGCCGTCGTTGCTCGCGGCGTACACCTGCACGCCGCTGGTGCAATTTCCCATCAAGGAGCTTTCGCCTGGAGCAAAGATCAAAGGCAAAACCATTGCCGAACTTGGCAATGGCAATCGGCCGCTGGACATGATCGTTTATCAAAAAGATGGCAAGGACTACATTCTGCTGGCAAACAACAGGCGCGGCATCATGAAGATCAGCACGGACAACATTGAGAACGCTGAGAGCATTACGGATCGTGTTAATGGCACAAAAGGACAAACCTACGAAACCATCGCCAGTTGGACCCAGGTGGAACAGCTCGACAAACTTGACGCTCAAACGGCCCTTGTGGTACGCCGCGGTGAGGGCAGTTCCTTGAATCTGGAGTCGCTGGCGTTACCATAGCCAAACGGTTGCAGTCGAGGCGCAAACTTAAATGCTTCGAGGAGCGAACGATTGTCTGGAGTTTAAGGTGGATGGCAACAGATTGAACGGGATTGTGTCGCGGGCCAGTTTGCTTTTAACCCTCTGGCTCGCGATTCCTGTTCCGGCGCCTGCTGCCGACGCGCCCGTCTATTCCCTGCGCTGGAACACCAATTCAATTCCGCCAGTCGTCGAAGTCTCCGGTATTGCAGCGCCGATCTTGCGGCAGCTCGGAACTGACAATCGGCAGCCGTCAGACTGGCAGCAGTGGTTCTCCGTTTACGCTGGCCAGGGCAATTTCATGGCCGACATGAATGTGCCTTCGATGTTGGGGAGCTATCGAGTCGAGGCCGGATTAATTCGATTTGAACCGAAGTTCCCGTTGGAGCGTGGTGTCACCTACCGCGCGGTTTTTCGCCCCGCAAAGCTGCCGGGCGTTGCCCAGGGAGACGACATCATTTCCCGGTTTCAACTGCCCGCCATGGAACTGAAGCCTACCACGGTTGTCGCTGCGATTTATCCCACTGCGGACGTGCTGCCGGAGAACCTGCTCAAGTTTTACGTCCACTTCAGTGCTCCGATGCAGGGCGGTCACATCTATAGCCACATTCACTTGCGGGACGAAGCGGGCAAAGCCGTGGAACTGCCATTTCTGGAAATTGACGAAGAGCTTTGGAATCCGGAAATGACGCGGTTAACCCTGTTCATTGATCCGGGTCGCATCAAACGCGGCGTGCAGCCGCTCGAGGAAATTGGTCCGGTATTGGAGGAAGGCAAGCGCTACACCCTCGACATTGATGCAGGCTGGCGCGACGGCAACGGGCAGCCGTTAAAAAAAAGTTTTCAAAAATCCTTCCGGGCTGGAGCCGTGGATCGTGACCCGCCGACACTTGCATCCTGGAAACTGCAGTCTCCCCGGGCTGGATCGAGGGCTCCGCTGACGGTCAGATTTCCAGAGCCAATGGATCAGGCGTTGGCGCTGCGCGTCATCGGGGTGGTCGATCCTTCCGGTCAGCTTGTACGCGGGGAGTGTACCGTGTCCGAGCACGAAACGGTTTGGGCCTTCGCGCCGCAACATTCCTGGGTTCGTGGTGCGCACCACCTTCAGGTCCAGAACACCATCGAAGACCTTGCTGGGAACAACATCGGCAAGGCGTTTGAGGTGGATTTGTTCGAAGGCGTGCCGCGGCGTTTTACCAATGCTGTGGTGAAGCTGTCATTTGACGTCCTGTAGGGTTCGTCGCAAAGACGGTTGGGGGGTGCTTTTCTGATTGTCCAGCGCTCAAATCAATCTTCAAATTGGGTATGCGCAAGATAAACACGAAGGACATTGTCGAAGTGAGCTGGTCTTCGCCCAAGGGAAAGTTTGCCGGTGCGGGTAAGCAGGTATCGGAAGAATTGGGCCGCAAGCCAACCTCCACGGACCTCATGGAACGACATCCGTTTGACGTGGAGATTTGCCGCATTCCGCCCGGCAAAGTGCCATACCCTTATCACTCCCATAGTGCGCAATGGGAGTTTTACCATGTCATCTCGGGGAAGGGGGTCGTCCGGCATGCCGAGGGACGAACGCCGATCGAAACGGGTGATGCCTTTCTCTTCAAGCCGGGTGAGCCGCATCAGCTGATTAATGACAGCACGGAAGATTTGATTCTCTATGTGGTTGCCGACAATCCGATGGGCGAGTCCTGCTATTATCCCGACAGCAAAAAGTGGGTGGTGCGTTCGCCCGAGCGCCGGCTCATTCGCTCGGCGCCTTTGGAATACTACGACGGCGAAGAGTGAGCTGCTTCAATTCAACGTGTCGCCAGCAAGGCAAGCGTGGCCCAGCCGGTAGTGGACATCTGCTGCGCATAGCTTTGTCCGCCGGATGGGCGAGTGGTCGCTGGCCAACTGCCGTCCGACTGCTGAGTTTGCGTGAGGAATTTTCGCCCGCGTCGAATCATTTCCGGGGCGCCAGCTTGCGACTGAAATTCTGCCAACGCGAGCAAAGCCAGCGCCGTGTCGAACGCTTCCGGCGGCGAATCCACGTATGGTCCCCAGCCGCCATCGCTTGTTTGCGCCCTGCGTAGAAAATCGAGACTGGTTTGATGTGTCACTGGCGAAACCGCCAGACTTTTCGCTCCAAACAGCAGAAGAACGGCAGCATTGGGAACACTGTCAGCTTTGATGCTGGAAAGCCTTTCCTCCGCCTTCTGTCGCGCCGCTGCGATTCGTGGCACGGACACTCGCCGCAACGAATCCCAGGCCATGAAAGTCGCCAGCGCCTGACCGTAAGTAGCGGGCGAGCCCACGGCATTGGCTGAATCAATCGGCCAGGAGCCATCCGCGACCTGGGTTTGCGCCACTTTGATTGCGGCAATTTCCAACGCTTGATGGTTGCCGGCTGAACCAGCTTCCAAAGCGCTTGCCAGCGATGCCGTGAATTGAATATCGGCCAGGCGTTGATCACTGAAGCCCGGATCGCCTTTGTTGTCACTCCACTGCGAAGACGAACTGACCCAGGCGGTGGTCCCTGCAATTGTGTTCTGGGGAATTCTGTAGCCGTGACGAATCGCTGCAAAAAGCGCGCGAGCAGCATCGCCGTTGTTGTGGCACGAGAAGCAGCCGTTGTCGCGCGACCAGGCGGGCACTTCACGTTGAAGAAATGCAATCGCGCGAGCTTCCGCGGAATCGGTGCTCGCAATCGATCCTGATTGGTTGGCGCATGCCGTCAGCAAAAGCGCCACAAGGCTGAGTATGATGAACGACCGGAACACAACTCAAAGTCTCGGTGCTGGGGGTTTGATCGGAGCGGCCCAGGCGTGAACCCCGCGGGGTTTGACTTTGCGCTGGTAAACCTTGTCCACACACGTCGCGTAAATCGTGTCGTTGTTCTCGCCACCGAAACACAGATTGGTAATGCGTTGGTTGGGAGTGGGAATGATGCCGTTCACGCGACCGGCTTGATCGCACACTTGAATTCCCATGCTGGTCGCGACATAGAGACGGCCATCGCGATCCACTTTCATCCCATCGGCGGAACTGTCATCGGCGTTATCCGGGCAGTGCAGCCAGTAATAGCGTTGCTTCGCGGCGAGCGTGCCATCGGATTGAATCTGGTAACTATAAACCCAGTGCGACCAGTAGTCCGCCACGTAGAGCAGCGTTTGATCCGGAGACAACATTACGCCATTGGCAAACCGGAGACCGGAGTCCACTTCAACTTTCTCTCCGCCGGGACGAATGAGCCAAACCTTACTGGACGAGCGATTGTTTGCGGCGGGTTGGGTAACGTAAATATTCCCGTTATGCGCTACGACGATGTCGTTACCCGGGATTCCTTCGGCCACAACGCTGGACTTGCCCGCCGAATCGTAGCCAAGAATCTTCTGTTCGCCGGTCGCCACGGAATAGAGTTTCCCATCCGGTCCGAACGCCTGGCCATTGGCGCGTTTCGTGTCGGCAATGAACTCGGTGACTTTCCCGTTCAGATCAATTTTGTAGCTCTTGCTTGCCGGAATGTCGGTGAAGAACACTTCGCCCCTGGCATTGGCCACGGGTCCTTCCGTGAGCCGGTAACCCTCCGAGACGAGTTCCCATTCCTCGCCGGCAATGAGGATGTCCTTGAGTTGCGGTGAGCCAGGCCCTTTGCCCACCGGTTTCGGCCAGTCTTTCCAGAGCCAACGCATCGCATCGGGAAATAGTCTGGTGCCGTCCTGTCCATTGTGGCCATTCGTTCCCCAGACGTGCTCCACTTCGTAACCCGCAAATGTCAGCGCGCGTTCCATCGTCTGGTTCGCCATCCACCAATCGCCGCCATAAATGTTCAAATCGTTCGAACCGTCTTGAAGAAAAATGCGGATGGGCTTCGGTTCCGTTTTACGCACGAGTGTGGAATAGCGGTCGCCACCGCGCAGCCCGACGTAAGTGCCAATCGCACTAAACACGCGGCTGAATGAATCGGGACGTTCCCAGGCCGCAGTGAATGCGCAAATGGCGCCGCTGCTCGAGCCGCCGATCGCCCGGTCGGTGGCATTGGTCGAGAGCCGAATCGCACGGCCATCGGATGTCTTCTTTGTTTCGACATCCGGCAATAACTCATTGATCAGGAAACGTGCGTAGTTGTCGCCCAGGCCATCGTATTCGTAGCTGCGATTGAAACGGTCGAGCGCGCTGTTCGTGTCAGCCGCACGCACCCTGCCGTGCATCACGAACACGCCAATCGTCACGGGCATTTCCTTCGCATGAATGAGCTTGTCGAACACCGCGGGGGCTTGCCACTGGATGCCGTCCTGGTTCACGTAGAGGCAGGCCGGTTTGTCTGGAGTGTATTGCGCTGGCACATAGATCCAGTAATCGCGATAGGTGCCGGGAAAAATCCTCGATTGCGTGAAGTTGAACTTGATTACTTCGCCCTTGGGAACGCCGGGCTCTGACGTCGAGTTTTGCGCGGCAGCCGGTAGTGACAGTGCAAGCAGCGTTGCCAGGATGGGGGCGACGACAGGTCTGAAATTCATAGGATCGCGCGAGGTTACGAAGCAAACTAACAGGCCGTCAAGCGGGTCACCGCGAAAGTGTTTGCCTTGGATGGTGCGTTGATGCTCAATCGCACCTGACAACAATCAAATGTATGAGACTCATACTCCCCGCGCTGTTGTTATCGTCCCTGTCCGTCTTCGGTGCTGAGCCAACGACCCACGCTACCACCGCGATCAATGGGCTCGGCATTGATTTGTTGCACCAGACTCACCCTGGTGCCAACGCTCTGCTCTCGCCGTATTCCATTCAAAGCGCACTGGCTATGACTTACGCGGGTGCGGACGGTGCGACCCGCGCGGAGATGGCGAAGGTGTTGCGCTATCCCAGCGACAATGCCGAACTGCACCGCTCGTTTGCCGGGTTGCGTGAGGCTTTGGAAGGGGTGATGCAAAAAAGTGTCAAGGACGCCGAACGGATGCAACAACGCGGTGGAAGAGTTGACCCGATCACGCTCACTACGGCGAACCGTTTGTTTGGTCAGACGGGGTTTGCCTTTCGCGAGCCGTTTCTGGAATTGGTGAAGAGCAGTTACGCGGCACCGTTTGTGCCACTCGATTTCCGCCGAAATAGTTCCGCGGCGACTAAACATATCAACGGTTGGGTGGGGGAGCAGACCCGCGAACGGATTCGCAACTTGATCCCTGATGGAGCACTAAACCAGGGCACGCGGCTGGTGCTTGTAAACGCGATTTATCTGAAGGCACCGTGGGAACACGAGTTTTATGAGTCGGCCACCAGGCCGCAGCCGTTTTATCTCGGTGCGAATAACCTCATCACGGTGACCTCCATGAGGTCTGAGCAAACCCTGGGTTATGCGAAGCACTTGGATTTCACGGCCGTCATGATTCCGTATCGTGGCGGCGAGTTACAGTTTCTCGTCCTGCTGCCGGACAAAGTGGACGGCCTGGCAGATTTGGAGAAGAAGCTGACCGCTGACCTCCTGGGAGATTTCGCCGATGCGAAAAATCAGAAAGTGATTCTGCATCTTCCAAAGTTCAAACTGGAGCCGCCGGCAATGACTTTGAGCCGCTCTCTCCAGGCGCTCGGGATGCGAAGCGCCTTCGACAAACCGCCAAGAAGTGCCAATTTCGATCGGATGGCGCCGCGCACTCCGGACGATTACCTCTTTGTCTCTGAGGTGTTTCACAAAACCTTTCTCAATCTGGACGAAAAAGGAACCGAAGCTGCCGCGGCTACGGCAGTGGCGATGGTCGCTACGAATGCGGCTGAGTGGAAGCCTGCAAAACCAATTGAAGTGCGCGTGGACCGGCCATTTCTCTTCGCCATCCAGCATCGTGCCAGCGGTGCTTGCCTTTTTCTTGGTCGAGTAAATGATCCGCGATAACGCAGCGAGCGACGTGGGATCGCCTCAGGCTTCAATTGCGTTGACGCGCTTCGCGTGCCGCCCACCCATGAAATTGGTGGCCATCCAGATTCGAACGATTTCCAGTGCCAGTTCCGGCGCTATGGTTCGCTCCCCAAGAGCCAGCATGTTGGCGTCGTTGTGTTCGCGCGCCCAGCGGGCGGTGTCGAGACTCCAACACACGGCGCAGCGGATTCCGCGCACCTTGTTGGCCACCATCGCTTCGCCATTCCCCGAGCCGCCGAGCACGATGCCACGTTCACAATCACCACTCGCGACAGCTTCAGCCGCGGGACGGACAAACGTGGGGTAATCCACCGGGGCGTTACTGTCCGTCCCAAAGTCACGGACCTCGTGCCCCAGTTGAATCAAGAGCGACTTAATCCGCTCCTTGTACGCAAAACCAGCATGATCCGAAGCGATAGCGATTTTCATCTCGCCCGCAACTTGCACGCATTTCGCCTGGCTCGCCAATGGAATTCACTGGGTGACTACCGGTCCGCAAGCATTCGCTCCAACTCGGCAATACGACGCCTCAGTGGGTCAATCAAGCTATCGACTTCTTCTCTCGTGTAACGCGGGGTGATGAACTTTTGGCAGTTCCAGTCGTATGACACTACGTCGATGAGGAAAATTCGCTCCACCGTTTGATTCACGCCAGCGGGTTGAACGCGTGCTGCGAGTTCCGTTGCGTCGCGGGCATCGAGAACCCGTGCGTGACCAAGAATTTTCAGACGTTCGCGCCGTGGGTAGTCCATCAGGAGCAATGTGGTGCGATCGTTTGTCGCGAGGTTGCCGGTGGAAAGCATTTGTCGATTGCCGCCATAATCGGCAAAAGCGAGTGTTTGTGGATCGAGTAATTGTAAGAACCCCGGCGGACCGCCGCGATGTTGTAGGTAAGGCCAGCCGGACTCTGAAATCGTTGCGATGTAGAATGAATCCCGAGAGGCAATGAAGGTGCGTTCCTCGTCGGTGAGGGTGTCGCGTTCGGCGACGTCAGTAGTGTTCGCGGCCCGGCCATAGTAGTGTTGCTGTGCCGCCAGCACGGGCGGTGTCAGCATTGTTTTGACGAATCTTTGAGCCATACGTAGTTCAAGGGTAGTTCAAGGGCGCGCCCGGGTTGTTATCCTGCCAGTGGTTCGTTGCTCAAAAACAAAGCGTTTGCCATCCCTCGGCGAGATAGCGGCGCAGATTTGAAATTCCTGGGGTGCCGGCAAGTGGCGTGTCTTTGAGAAAAGGGATTCCGCAGGCCTCCACGCCCGTGGTCGCTCCGAACACCGCCGCGCAACCGCACGAGGCTCCTTTGATGACCTCGCGCACCTCGTTGTAGAGCGCGTTGGCAGGATGCGAAATTTTGCTGAGCTCCTCCGGCCAGCGCGTGCCGGTGCCGTTGAAGACCACCTCGACTTCATCGCCGGCCTGGAGGCTTTCTTGAGCAACGGCCAACCCATTGAAGACGCGGCCGAGCGCTTCCTCGCCGGCTTTGGGGTCCGAAAGAATTATGATCGCAATTTTCATTTCAGTGATTTTGAGTTGTTTTCTATGCTGCCGCTGATGCTTCTCACCAACGACACGCGGAACTGTGGTGCGATTCGGCCGAGTGCGAAAGTGGGCACCAACGCGTGGCATACTTACTTTTGGGTGTAAATTTATGACCGCCAGCGACAAAAAATATTTGGCCCTCATGCCCAAGCTCAACTCTCGGCGCGTGGACACACTTCTCGAGGATGTCATCGGCTGTCGGTGGACGTTTTCCGTCTTGCGGGCTGTGGCACGTGGTGTCAATCGTCCCGGAGCGATTGAACGTCACATTGAAGGCATCAGCACCAAAGTCCTCAGCGACCGGCTTCGCAATTTCACTCGGGCCGGGATCTTCGAACGAAAGCAGTTTCCGGAGATTCCGCCCCGGGTGGAATATTACTTGACCGACTTCGGAAAAAAGTTCCTGCGATTAATCCGGGAAGTGGAGAAGCTTCAGGTCGAAATCAGTGGAGGAAAGAAGCCTGGTTCAAATCACACCTGAAGTGGGTACTGCCGCGAAAAACCAAAGAAGAAGGTCACGTCCAGAAAGGAGGAGCAGTGACCTTCTTCGGTTGAGCCACAAACTAGTCGCGTTCCTTCCTGTCGCTTCCATTGCCGCGTTCGCCCGAGCGCGACTGGGGTTGATTTAATGGGCGCGAGTTTTCATGAGCGGATTCCTGCGGTCGCGAATTCATATTGGCAGACGCGACAGTTGGCCGTCCGACCTTTGGAGTCTGGGGCTTGGACTCAGACGTGGTTGATCGTTGAACTGCCGGCTTTGCCTCCACCCTGGCAGCGGCCTGCGTGAGGCCACGCACTTGGAATTCCGGTTGCTCCCGCCTTGGGCTGACATCATTCCGGGTCGCAGTTGATGGGGCAGGTGGGGCGGGTTTCGGAATCGCCACCACGGGCCTTTCAACGGGGGGACGTGCCGCCGGAGGATTGAGAGTCGGCCGGGCAGCCGGATGGTCGACGTTGCTCTTTGCTTCGGCACGTTGGCGAGGCGCCGGTACTCTGGCAGGTGTATTGCGAGGTTCCTGACGGACTACCTCATCCCGTTTCGCTGGAGTTGGCGCGGGCGAACTTACTGTGACTGGCCGAGCAGGAGCGCTCGGTCGCGTGACTTGAGGTTTGCTCTCAATCGGTTGCTCGCGGCGCGGAATTGGGGCTGGAGTTGGTCGCGGTTCAACCTCTTTGCGCACGATAGGTTCACTCCTGGGCCCATTGTTCCGGGTCATGTTCAGATTGCGCCCGGCCACTGCGGTTTCTTCGCGGTGACGGAACTCGCGCGCCGCCACGGTGTGAATCTTTCGACCGCTCTCGCGTTCGATGACGTCAGGCCGCGGGCCTTCGTTGATCACAGTTTTGTTGACGACGTTCACTTTGGTGATGTTGACGGTCTTGTTGATGATGGTGGTGTTGTTCACGACCACGTTTTTTGGTCGCACGCGGTCCATCATGTGGCGCTGTTCTACGAACACAAAAGCGCGCGAAGCAAAAGCGGGTTCGTAATTCACCGAGGTCAGACTGGCGCCAATCGATATGGACGGACGCAACGGCGCCCAACCTACGTAGCCGCCACCCTCTCGCCAAGCGACCCAGGCCGGCGCCCATTGGGTTTGCGGCACCCAGAACCAGCCGAATTGCGCGTGCCAATCCCAGCGCCCGTAATGATACGTCGCCCAACCCCATGGCTCTTCGCTCACCCAATACCAGCCGGCATCCGTCCGTTGCCAGTAACCGTCCGAGTAAGGCCGCCAATCCGTCTCAACGCGCGCCGGCACCCAGCTGTATCCATAACCCGGCACGACGACCCAGCGACCGTAAGGACTGAGTGGTTCGTAAAAATCGCGTTCCGCTTGAATCACGACGACCGGCGCGGGTGCAGCCGGCGGCACAACGACAACCGGCGGCTGCGCAGGCGGCGCTACGACCACAGGAGGCGGTGGTGGCGCGGGCGGGGGAGTGACAACCTCCGGCGGGGGCGGGGTGAGAACGACTGGCGGGGGCACATAAACGGTGCGTTTGTGGACGTGCGTGGCGCAGCCGGTCGCGGCCAAAGCCAACGCACTGCTTAAGATCAATCCGATCCGGCCAACTGAACGTTCCTTCGCATTCATACTTTTGTCCTCTCACGACGATTTCATCGTCTGAGCGTGGGACGCCGGGTTTGAACATTCATTCGCGATGACCCACATTTTTTCCGCCAAAAATATTGAATAAAAGAGTTTGAATAACCGAGCCATTGACCTTTGTGGATTGTCTCCGCGGATTATTTCAGTGATGCTCGTGCCGACCTTGCCTATGCACGATCAACCTCACTCCGTTGAACAGTTCGGACCACAACGCGATTTTTGGTGGCATCGCGACTTCCTGGACCTTATGGCGGCGCGTTGGCGGCTGGGCGATGCTGCATCGCTCGCCGACATCGGCTGCGGACAGGGGCATTGGTCGCGCCTGCTTTATCCGTACTTGCGAAAACCTGCTTACTTGACCGGGATCGATCGCGAACCTCGTTGGGTTATGGAAGCCACACGAAATTTCCGGAACTCCTTTCCCGAAACGGCGCCGGAGTGCTTTCGATTTTGCGACGGCGACGCGACGACAATCCCACTGGCGGATAATTCGTTTGATGTGGTCACGTGTCAGACGCTGTTGATGCACCTGGAGCGACCGAAAGATGCGCTGCGCGAAATGGTGCGGATTCTTCGCCGCGGCGGACTACTCGTCTGTGTGGAGCCAAATAATCTTTGGAACTATCTGTCGTTTAACTCGCTCACTGCGGCGGAATCAGTCGAGAGCCTGGTCCGCAAATTTGAGTTCTGGCTACGGTATCATCGTGGTCAGGTCAAATTGGGGCTCGGCGATCATACGATCGGCGATTTGTTGCCGGGGTACTTTGCCGAGATGGGGCTCAACGAAATCGCGGTTTACCAGTCGGATCGGGCTGCCGCGATCTTTCCGCCGTATCAGACGCCGGAACAACGAACGCTGATAGCTCAGGAAGGCGAGTGGAAAAACGCTGCCGTCGCGGGTTGGGATCGGGATAGATCTCGACGGTGTGTTTTGGCTGGCGGCGGAACGGATGAATTCTTTTGCCGCGGATACGAAGAGATGATCGCGAAGTTTGAAGCTGAACAACAAGCGATTGCCACCGGCCAGTTTCACGGTGCCGGTGGCGCTTTATTCTATCTGGTATCAGGTCGGAAGTCCTGAACCCGGTGGTCAGGAGGGTGGGCGGCTGATCGTGCCACTGGGCGTTTCGTTCAGCAAACGATCGCGTGTGTCGCGATTGATCTGTTCCATCTCGGTAATCACTTCCTGGCTGACTCCCTGTTCGCGTAGAATCCGTTCTTGCGTCGCCGTCAGCTCAAAGACCTGGCTCGTCGCCCGCAGACGCGCGAGCATTTCAGTGTCGGACAACCCAGCGGACTTCATTGCCGTGACTTCGTCCAGAGTGACGAAGCCGTCTCGGTTGATGTCCGCGGTCGTCGCATTGCGCGCCTGATCGGACGTGGCTGGACTGTTTTGGGCCGTCGAGATGGCGCGCTCTGCTCCGGCGCTGTCCTTGCCAAGAATGCGATCACTGTTCGCGCCAATCAGGTAACCGCCCGCGGCACCCGCGGCACCGCCGATTAGGGCGCCGACCAGGCGATTTTCATCGGCGATAGCGGCGCCGGCGGCCGCGCCACCGGCGCCACCGATCACAGCACCCTGTTGGCCTTTGGTGCCGGGAAGTTGCTGACAACCGGTCTGTAAACCAAGAACCGCGATTGCGGTGGTAAAGATTAAACTTCGATTCATAGTGCAGGAATGTTCCCCGCACGGTTCGGGCACGAAATGGGGTGAAGTGAGTAGCGCGAAGTTGGAGATTTACCTCAGGCAGGCCCGAGGAGCCGGTCGCAATTGCGGACCGATGGCCGATGATCGTGAACCGTGATCAGTTGGGTTTGGTCAGAGCTGAATTGGGGATCAACGCGTGCAGAATCGGGTCAACCCAGGCGTCGCGTTTCACGTCGTAGAGAATAAAGTCGCTATCGAACTGCCAGTAGGCCCAACTCCAGCCACGCGCTTCGGCGGCGCGAGAAACGGCCGCGGTCCAGCGAACGCGTGAATCCATCGGGCCGCGATCATAGGCGCCAAACTCGCCAAGGAACAATGGCCGCTGGTTGGCCTTCGCCCAGGAATTTGCCTGGTCGAACGCTTTGTTCAAGGCTGCGACTTCATTCGTGGAAGCCGTCCAATCGAAGCCCAACTTGTCTTTGCGGTCGGTCCAACTCGCGCCCTGATGCGTGAAGGCGAACGGTTCATAGAAATGCACGGTCACAATCAGGTTGCGATCGTTCTCCGGGAGTTTGAGTTGTTCGAGATGACTGATTGCATTCCAATGGCCGGGCCCAACGATGACGGTGCGTGTGGGATTTGGTTTGCGGATAATTGAGAGTGCTTCCGCAAAGTAATCATTCCACAGTTCAGGCGTGAGTTTCTGCGACGGTTCGTTGAGTACTTCAAAGAACACGGTTTCCGGTGCGGACTGATAGTGCGCGGCCATTTGCCGCCAGAACGCGAGGAACTTTTCCTTGTTGTCGCCGTCTGGTTTGCTGCCCAATGCGTTGAACTCGTGGAGGTCCAGAATGACCGCGAGGCCTTGTTTTTGGGATTCATTCACCGCCCAGTCCAGCACCTCGAACCAGGACGAGCGCAAGGCCCAGTGGTTGGTTGCGTCCATATACCGGAACGGGTGCAGGTTGATGCGCACCGAGCTGAACCCCGCCGCCTTAAGCTTTTGAAAATACTCCGCCTTGAACCGCGCCTGCCCCTGCGAGCGCCAGATGGGATCGTAGCCTAGAATGTTAACGCCACGCCCAAGTTTTTGGTTTTGGGTGAATGCGTCGGCTTTTGCTAGGGGCATGAGTGCGCCGCACAGCAAGCCGACCATGAACCCCCAAACCAGGAACTTTGATTTCGTCATAGATTTCCCTTTCAATCCCAATGACAGAAGCCTAGGCAAAGTGCCGCGAAATGCATCTGCAAAAACAGATGACAAGGCGCGTTGTCGGGCAGGTATTGGCCAAAGTGCTCGTTAAGGCAACCTGGCCCGGAAGAACAGAAAGCGATTGGTGGCGGCTTGTGGCGCCACCGCCTGGAAGCGATTCTCCAGCGGTGTGTTGGTCGTGAGCAGCGTTTGCCACTGACCCGTAGATAGATTGGTTCGATACTCGACGATTACGGTTTGGGCATTCGTGCTGACGACTTCGAAGCGAAAGCTGCCCGCATCGAAAACTGCGTTCGTAAGGACGAGTGATGCCGCACCCGCAGAGCCCGTGATTAGATTAAATGCGGTGTACGTGGCGCGATAGGCCGCGGTAGCGTAGTTGGCGTTCGTTATACCAACCTGTCGGAAAAAACCTACTTGTGAGGGATAGACCGTGTCCGGTTGCAACGTGCCAGCCGGAATGGTGAACGTGGTGGCGGTGCCGTTTAATGCTCCCGGGAGTCCGGGATTTGGCGAGCCGTAGACAGAGCCCAGGTTGACGTCAATGCCTATGTCGACGTCAATGTAATCTGACGCCGTGCCACCGGGAAACGCATCCCATGCAAGTATGAACGGCTGGTTGGGATTAACAATTTGAGCGGCGACGTAGTTGATGATTCGCGGAGCTGCGGGTTGGGGCTGACTGGCGGCATCAGGAAGATTGACTACGACGGTCTGATTGGTGTTGGCCTGGACGAAGAAGCTGTAGTTGCCGGATGGAAAGGCTGCATCAAACGTGCTCAAGCTCGTGAAGTTGGTGGCGAGAAGAAAGATTTCGGCCTGTGGCGGCGGGAGATGAAACAAGCTGTATATCGCAGTGGTGGAATTCGTAAGTGTAATCGTATTCGCGCTGCGATTCGAAGCCAGCGCAACAGCTCCGCTGAAACCGTAGGGCGTGAAGGGATCAAGCGTAGCTGCCGCTGGCGAGGTTTGTTGGTAATGGTGGACCTTGCCGACGGAGAATGAGGTGATGGCGTTCGTGCCGCTGCCACCTGTGCTCGAGCCAGTGCCCGTGGTAAAAGAGCCACCCGGGACGCCCCCCAGCGGGTCGCCGTTTGGGTTGGATCCACTAACGCCCCAGAAGATCAGTCGATTTGCCGGAAACGCAGGTATTGGCGTGCACGTCAGGATTGTATCGCCGGCGCTCCATACGTCCGTTGTCGTCAACAGCGTAAAGGTAGTCGCATCAAGGAAGGTGGCCGTGGTGGCGCTCGTATCCATTGGTTCGCTGAAGACGAACACGACTGCGGCCGAAGGTGACGCTCCATTCACCGGCGGCGGAGAAGTAATCACTGGGTCAGCCCGTAATTGAGAATGCCAGCAGCAAAACAGCGCGGCCAGGATCGTGAGCAAGGGCGACGAAAGGAACAATCTTCTTGAAGGCATGGCCGATTTAACGCCGGTCGTGAAGCCCTGTCACGGGCAAAAGCTGACGGTTTTGGGACATGTCCCCCGAGCAAATTGGGAGTGCCTTTAAGTTCCCTTAATCAGTGAGCAACCAGCAAGACAACTTTGAAAGAATTATTTTGTTCGGTTTCTTCCCCTGGCGGGAACTATAGAATGAACATTGATATGGATGACCATGAATTGTTGCGCGAATTTGTGCGGAGGCGTTCCGAGGATGCTTTCCGCCAGTTGGTGGAGCGGCACCTGCGCATGGTTCTTTCCGCGGCGCGCCGGATGAGCGGTGACGATTATCTCGCGCAGGACGTGACGCAAAACGTTTTCACCATGTTCGCGCAAAAGGCCCGCGATATCCGGCCACCGCAGGTTGTCGGTGGCTGGCTCTACAACACCACGCGTCACCTGGCGATGCACGCCGTGCGCGGAGAGCGTCGCCGCCGCGAACGCGAAGAAGCCGCCGTTGCCATGCAAGCGCAAGAAACCAATGCCGAGACGGAACGCGTGCTGGAGCAACTTGAACCGGCCATGGCCGAACTCGACGCTGATGATCGCGATACGTTGGTGCTGCGTTACCTGGAAGACTGCAACCTGCGCGACGTGGGCGCGGAATTTGGCATCAGCGAAGACGCGGCGCGCATGCGGGCGAATCGGGCATTGGAAAAACTGCGGACGGTTCTGAGTCGCAAAGGCGTGACGGTGACCTCGGTGCTTTTGGGATCGGCCTTGGTGTCGAGTACCAGCAGCGCCGTGCCGGCGGGGTTGGCGGCTGCCATTACGACAACAGCGATAGGAGGGACAATCTTAACCACAGCAACCATCACCACTATGAATTGGATAAACGCAAAGGCGATGACGGCTATAGTCGGGGCGGCAGTTGTCGCTGGCACCGGAACGTATTTGGTGAAAGAGACTGAAGCCAACCGCCTGCGCGATGAGAATCAGAAATTGCTCGCGCAACAAGCCGCATTGGTCGCGGACAACGAAGCCGCATCGAAGCAGGCGCAGGCGACGGCAGACGAACTGGCGCGAGCAAAGAAGGACGCGAGCGATGTCGTGCGGCTGCGCGGTGAGATGGCGCAATTGCGGCGTCAGCGCGACGCCGAGAAGCAGCAGATGGCACAACAGCCTGCGAACTTGCAACGAATGCAGGCGCAGACAGCATCGGCGGCGCCGGCTGCAACCGAACCTCCGGCCAATGTGATCTCGAAAGAGCGGATGGCGAATGTTGGTTTCGCCACGCCCGAAAACGCGCTTCAAACGATCGTGTGGGCGACGATGTCAGGTAAACTTTCACCGGAACAGATTACGGAAGCGCTTTCGCCGGAGTTTCTCAAGGACAAGGAGGCTTACGCGATTTTCGAGCAGAACCGCCAACAATCGCTGCCCGTTTTCAAAAGCGTGGAAATGCAATCAAAGAAGACGGTCGACGAGAATACGGTGGAATTTAAAGGTTTGCTGCACGTTGATCTGGGTCCAAATGCCCCCGCGGTGCAGCCATCCGTCGTGGTTCTGCCGATGACCAAAGCCGGAGGTTTATGGAAACTGGCCGGCAACCCCAAGGAATACAAAGAGGGCTGGGAAAACGGCCACGTGCAGCCGTTCGGGCAGTAGGACGGCGCGCGCGTCGCGCCTGTCTCCATCTTTCGGAGTTCAGCGCACCAAATCGCGCAGGCGCGGCACGGTTGGTTCGTCTCAAACCGCTCAAGCGGGAGACTTTCAAGTTAGAGACAGGCGGGACGCATTGTCCTACGGAACCGTTCGGCTTGGATTGTGAGCCAATGCCAGGATGAGGTCCCATAGATTTACGCGAATTCCCTCGAAAAAACGCTGGCAATTAGCGGGTGCGTTTGCTAAAAACTTAGCCACTCAGCAACGCCGGAAAATCTGTCGCGTCTTTTGATGCCAGTTAACGAGGCGAAGCCGATTGTGACCTGCCTTCAGCTTCTGAGGCGGGCATACATCGGGGTAGCCTCCCAATTCTCACAAATGAAGACCAACCATGCTCGCGCAGGCGTGAGTTTTTATCGAACTCTCTTTTCCATCCTGCCACTCCTCATCTCCATCCCCAGCCACGGTTCGCCGATCCCGGAACCCGCTTCTCAATACTGGGTAACCGATGGTCCGGTCAACGCCATCGCCAAATACAATGGCGTCCTCTATATGGGAGGCGACTTTCATTATGTCGGTCCGGTGACCGGCGGCGCGGTATTGTTGAATGCAACGTCCGGCGTGCGCAGCAACGGGTTTCCCAAGGTCAGTGGCACCGTAAATGTCATTATCCCTGACGGCTCCGGCGGCTGGTATCTGGGAGGAAATTTCGGCAAGATCGGCGGGCAGGTCCGGTATTGTCTTGCGCACGTGTTGAGCGATTTCTCAGTTGATCCCACCATCGCTGTTGACGTTTTAGGTGACGTCACCGGGCTCGTGCTGGTTGGGCATACTTTGTATGTGAGCGGGAACTTCCCCATTATCGGCGGACAATTCCGAACCTGCCTGGCGGCGATTGATGTCACGACGGGACTGGTTCAAGCCTGGGATCCGGCGCTCAATGGTCCACCCGCAAGATCCGTCAACGCAATCGCGGTGTCCGGAAACACCCTTTATATCGGAGGGCTTTTCAACAGTGTGGGCGGACAGTCCCGAACCAACATTGCCGCCCTGGATCTTACTACCGGGCTGGCGACCTCCTGGAATCCTGGTGCCAACGGCAGGGTTCACGCGCTGCTTGTTGCGGCAAACACAGTGTATGCCGGTGGCGCCTTCACAACCATCGGTGGTGCCGCGCGTAGGAATGTTGCGGCTCTGGACAAAACCACGGGCAGCGCAACTGTCTGGGCCGACGACAACGCCAACGGCACCGTCTTCTCTTTGGCGCTATCGGGAAGCACGCTATACGTCGGGGGAACCTTTACGCGCATCGGTGGAGCGACGACTCGCCATGCCCTTGCCGCGTTGGATGCTTCTTCGGGAGCGGCCACGCCCTGGGATCCCGGGATCTCCTCGGTAGTCGGCAATCCGGCGGCCGGCGGGATCGTTTACAGCCTGGTGGTGGCAAATGGATCCATCTATGTCGGCGGATACTTCAAGGTGTGCGGTGGTCAGAATCGGTTTTACCTGGCAGCGCTCGATCCAGCGACGGGTTTGGCTACCTCTTGGAACCCCGGCGCGGACTTCACGGCGCGTGCGCTTGCGGTGTCCGGAAACACAGTGCTCGCGGGAGGTGAATTCACCAGTGTGGGCGGCGTACATCGCTCCAATCTTGCAGCACTTGATATTGTGACCGGTGCCGCCACTTCCTGGAGTCCCACCACTGAGTACTACGGTACGGTCAACGCACTGGCGGTCACCAACGATCTGGTTTACGTCGGCGGACGTTTCACCAATATCCTCGGTCAAATCCGTCGTGGGATTGGCGCGATCAATCGAACCGACGGCACGGTAAATCCTTGGAATCCCGCGCCGGGGGGAAATCCGTCTGTGCAATCGCTGCTCTTGTCCGGCGGGCTGCTGTACGCTGGAGGAAGCTTCTATAACATCGGCGGACAGAACCGAACCAACCTCGTTGCCCTGGATACGACCACCGCGCTCGCCACCTCCTGGAGTCCGAATCCCAACTCGGCCGGAACGGTCAATGCCATGGCGCTTTCCGGAAATCTCCTTTATGTGGGCGGTCGGTTCACTTCTATTGGCGGACAGAGCCGCAATTATCTCGCCGCCCTGGACAGCGCTACCGGAGTCGCTGCCTCCTGGAATCCCGCTCCGAACAATCAAGTGAATTCTTTGGCAGTGGATGGCGCCAGGATTTATGCCGGCGGAACATTTACCAGTGTCGGCGGGCTGCCTCGAGGCGGCATCGCGGCCTGGAATTCCGGCACTGGCAATGTGATCACAAATTGGGATTCGGACCTTCAACTTTCCAGTTCAGGAATCCGCGACGTGCAGAGCATCGCTCCGGCGGGCAGTTCAATTTACATCGCAGGGAATTTCAGTTACGGCCCGGGAGTGGGAGGAACGTATACCGTTTCTGAACTGGACACGACGACCGGAGCCACCACCCCATGGTTCTCCTACGATCGAAGCGATGTTTATGTGCCGTTGGGAATACAGACGGGGAAAGCTTTGATTGCAGACTCTGACCGGCTTTATCTCGCTGGCCAGATACCAGCGAACCTGATGGTTTACCCGATGGCCATCCCGCCCGCGCCACCGCATCTTGAATCGCCTCACCTCGACCCGGACGCGTTTCGCGCGCAATTGATTGGCCAGGACGGTCAAAACTATTACATCGAAGCCACCAGCGATTTTCAATTCTGGCAGCCGTTTGGGCCCTTCCAGACTTCTGGCGGCACGTACAATTTTGAGGACACCAATGCTGCGTTCTTTGACGTCCGCTTTTATCGGGCTTATGCGGCGCCGTGAGGGCTGTCGCGTAACCTGAGTTAGTTAAGTCAGCTTCAGAATTGTGAGACTTTCCGACTCACCCCTTGCTTCCGTTCAGGGTTGGGATTTCCAGATCAATCACCACGGGTAAATGGTCACTGCCGACGTTAGGGCCCAGTTGCTTATTGATCACATAGATGCTTGGTGACACCAGGCAGTGGTCGAGCGGGATTCTGCCAATCGGTAAGTAAGCTGGCCACCAAGGTGTGGCATTCAAGTCGCCAAGAACAATTGTGAGTCCCTTGGATGCCTGCACTTTTGTAGCGATGGCTCGGAGTTGGTCATTTCTCAACCGCGCGTATTCCGCGGAGCCGGGTGGTAATGGGTGCGTACCCAGCAGCGTTACAGGAATGCCGTTTAAGAGAAGCGTGGCGTTGATTGAAGGCACTTCAGCTTCACCCAGATAAACCACCGCAGCGTTTGTTGAAGCAACGCGGTTAAACAAAGCGATTCCAGAATTGTCACTGCGCGGTTGGGAGACGCTTTCGGGATAACGATTGCTGAGCGGAGTCAGGGCCTGGATCAGGAATCGTTTACTTCCATCAGCAGTACTGCGTCTGCATCCGTTCGCTCTACAAAATCCAACACAAGGTCAGTATGCGGATTGGCTGTGTGGACGTTCATGATGAGGAGGCGCAAGCGTTGACCGCCAGCCGGAGTGGCTTGGCTCGCCGGCCACAGAATTGCCAAAACAAGCATTGCGTTGATGCCCGTCACAACGCCTGTAAACAACGCCCATCGTCGCCGACGCTTGAGAGTCCAAATGCCAGTGAACAGTCCAGACGCAGCCGCCAGGTGCAATGGGAAATGCGATGACAGCTCGAGCAGCCACCACAGTTTGCCCAGGAAGGCCGTTACGGTACCGACACCACAAAGCATCGAGCCCACTTCGAGAAAGCCATCGATTGAAACGGATCGCCGGGCTGGCTCGCTGGTTGATTTCAAGACTGCCAACGTGTCGGGATCAGTCCCAATTTTCAATGCCTGATCCATTGCTCATTTTGTCAGGTCGTAGAATCCGCTCTCTGTTGGCTCAACTGTTTGAGCAGTTGAGGTGTGATGAAAACAATCGAGACAAATTTACGCGTCGCCCGTCGGATGGGCGAGGCTACTGACCTGCCGCGACAGGGCGCGAGCACGGCGGGCGAGCCTTCCTCCCAATACCCAAAACGCGGCTCGCCCCACCGGTGTGGTTGGTTGCGGGACGACGCTTTCGGCAACCTGAAAGGTTGCGAGAAATTAGCCGGGGGTTGAAGCCGCCCGCGCGGCTGACACCCCCGGTTCACGTCGGAAATTTCCCGCACCCTGTAAGGATGACAGAACCTCCCGCCCCAACGCCATCCGCTCGCACCCCTCCAGGGTACTGTTCTTTGTTCGTTGACCGGGATCGTCGCAGCGCGCCTCAACCCCCGGCTAATTTCTGGCAGCCCGTCGGGCTGCTCGGACCACATTTGACATCTCTCCATTCCCGCTCTCTGTTGGCTCAGCTATTTGAAAGGTTGAGCTGTCATGAAAACAACCGAAAGAGAGTTAGCGGTGTTGCCAGTGTTGAATGGAGTGGATGACCTTGGTGGCCCTACGCAAGGAGCGGCTCGTGAGGACGTTCGCCCCACCAATGATGGCGCGTTCCTCGATGCGTATTCGGACGCGGTTACCACGGCGGCTGAGGCGGTCAGTCCGTCCGTGGTGAAGATTGATGTCTTCAAGAAGGGTGGACGTAATGGCCAACAAGAAGGTGCGGGCAGCGGCTCAGGTTTCATCATCACGCCGGATGGATTCATTCTCACGAACAGTCACGTGGTGCATGGCGCGGTGCGGATTGAAGTCACGCTCGCTGATGGTCGTAAGCCCGATGCGCATCTAATCGGCACGGACCCGGATACGGACCTCGCGGTCATCCGCATTTACGCGCCAAATCTAAAGCCGGTGCGGCTCGGGGATTCCAATCAATTGCGCGTGGGCCAGCTCGCCATCGCCATCGGCAATCCGTATGGCTTCCAGTACACCGTGACGGCGGGCGTGGTGAGCGCGTTGGGCCGGTCCTTCCGCGCGCAATCGGGCCGATTGATGGACAGTCTCGTGCAAACAGACGCGGCGTTGAACCCGGGCAACTCGGGCGGGCCGCTGGTCAATTCGCGCGGTGAAGTCATCGGCGTGAACACGATGGTGATTCTGCCGGCGCAAGGATTGTGTTTCGCCATTGGCATCAACACGGCGAAAACCATCGCGGGCTGGCTCATCAAGGACGGCGTGGTGCGGCGGAGTTATATCGGCGTGGGCGGGCAGACGGCAAAGATTCATCGGCGCGTGGTGCGGTTCTTCAACTTGCCGAACGAGACTGCCATGCTGGTGCTCGGCGTCGAACCCGGCAGCCCAGCGAGTCGCGCAGGCTTGCGCGAAGGCGATCTCGTGGTGGAATTCAACGGCAATGCCATCGCTACGATTGATGATCTGCACAAGCATCTCACCGGCCCGCAAGCTGGCGTGCAGGCCACGCTCACGATCATCCGGCACAACGAGAAGCTACCCGTTGAGATCACGCCGGAGGAAGCGCGGCCAAAGCCGCAGCGAAATTGAACGGAGCGCGGGTCTGCGACCCGCAGCTGTCCGCAACGCATTGAGGTAGGGCGCGTCATTCCGAGCGCGCCGTGGTTTGACAACGCGGACCGGCGGGTAGAGGGCTTCCCACCTTGCTACTCCATGGGAGGAATTTGTTGAACTGCTGCGGCTCACAGAGCCGCGCTCCTGTTTTGTCGCGTCAGTTGGTGGCCGACTGTCCTTTGCAGTCGGCCACCGTTGGCGCTGACACAGCGCTGCTACCGGATGGGAGGACCTAAGGTTTGATCAGGCGGAAGAAGACGGAGCCGTTAGCTACATTCATCGGGACGCTGACCGGGCTGCTGCTGCCGCCTGGATAATTGAACCAGGCCGAACTGCTATTCACCAGGCCAGTGCCGAGAGTGTTCGTCTGGGCCTGGAGAATGAAGAGTGCGTTGGTCCAGGAAAATTGCAGGTTGCTGCCAGTCTGTGTGAAGTTCAGCGGGGGCACGACGCTTCCGGTAGCTACCACCGTCAACGCGCCGGTCGCGGGGTTGAAGCTCCATTCATTGCCGCCACCGGGCGTGCCGAAAAGGGTGAAGTTGCCGCTGCCGGCGATGTTGAAAAGTTGAAAGCTGTCGCCAACTTGCAGCGGACTCGGCCCAAGATTGTTGACGATGAGCGTGCCGTCGAAGGTTACGGACGACAATCCCGCCACAGAATCGTTGGTGAGCACGGAGCCGTTGCGGCTGACTTCAACGACGTTGGTGCTGTTGGCCTGGAAGGTGAGCGAGTTGTTGATGGTCAATCGCCCGATGGACGCGCCGGCCGACAAGGTGCCGCCGCCTGCTACTGTTACCGGGCCATTGATCGTTCCGTTCCCGCTCAACGTGCCGTTCTGACCGACGGTCACGGTGCTCGAGCCGAGTGAGCCATTCAGAGTCAACATTCCGCGATTCACGTCGGTTGGGCCGGTGTAAGTGTTATTGGCGTTAAAGACCGTGACCCCCCCGCTGCCGGCGGTGCTGGCGTTACGGCGATAACCGCCGCTGCCGGAAATTACGCCACTGAAAGTTTGAGTGGTGCCGGTGGTGTTATACGAGTCGAGCCGGGTCGTGCCGAATGCGCCATTTGCAATGACGATGGGCCGGGTGAAGTTGAACCCGCTGCCGGACAGGCGCGGAACGAATACGCCAGTGCCGGAGGCGGCGTCATTGCGGAACGTCAATGTGCCGGCGCTGCCGCCGATGGAGTCATTACTCAGATTCAAATCCACCGTGCTGGAAGCGCTGGTGGTGGCAATGGCGCTGTCGCCGACAAGATTAATCGGGTTGGCAACGGGAGCGGTGCCCACGCTGCGATTGGCGGTCGAACTCAAGGTGCCACCCGCCAGAATCAACGTGCCGGTCGCATCACCCAGCGTCGCATCACCGTCGATGCTCAGCACACCGTTGTTGATGGTAGTGTTGCCCTGGTAGGTGTTGACGGCGGTGATGGCTGCAGTGCCGCTCCCGGTTTTGACCAATTCGCCCGGGCCGCTGATGACTCCGCCGACAGTGGCTGCCGCGCTTCCCGGGTTGAGGATCAATGTGGTGTTATCAGTGATGGCGCCCGAAACGGTGCCACTGACATTTCCATCGCCCAACTGAAGGGTTCCAGCGCTGATGACTGTGCCACCGCTGTAATTGTTGACGGCAGCCAGAATCACAATATCTGCGGTGGTTTTGGTTAAGCCAGCAGCGCCGGAAAGTACGGTGTAAACGGCTCCGTTGCGCACATCGTAACTGCCGGTGGGAACGCTCAAGCGCGCCGTACCGCCCGCGTTTGTGATGACGCCGCCCGTGAGCGTGATCGCGCCAACCGTTTCTGTATGCGAACCGTTCGCTTGAACGAGCGTGCCGCCATTGACGGTCAGTGAACCGCCGTCGTTGAGCTTGGAACTGTTCTGCGCGTAATCGAGGATCAACGTGCCGGCATTCACGATGGTATTGGTTAATCCGCCGGTCGTGGCTGCGGAGCCCCGCGCAGTCCACGTCACCGTGCCCGTTGTGGTCTTGGTCAAGTTGCCGTCGATCTTCCCGGTGGCCCCGGCGCTTTGAATCACGGAACCGTTGCGCGCATCGATCGTAGCAGCGGTCAAAGTTTCCGTTCCGACTTGAACGACTGTGCCGCCGGCGAGGACCAGGGTTTCGATGACGTCCGTGCCATCAGTGTAAGTTCCGCCGGTGTTCACGGTAACGGTCGCCGTGTCCGCCACCGGGCCAGACGCGCCGGTGTTGGTGACGATAGCGCCGGAATTAATGGTGAGATTTCCGGGGATGAGCACCCGGCCGCCCGTGCTGGAGTTGAGTGCGAGAGTGCCGACGTTGACGAAGGTTGTGCCGGCATAAGTGTTGTCCGCGGGAGGCCGCAGGGAGAGTTGCCCCGCTCCGAGTTTGGTAAAGGCTTCACCCGCGAGAACGACGTTAAGCGCGGCGTCCACGTTGGCGGAAATCGACGGGCTCGTTGTCAGACTCAGCGGGTTCGCCGCACTGCCGCTGATCGTGTAGTTGCCGCTGCCGGGAGCATTGAACTCGAGGTTTACCGGGACTGAGATGGGCACTGCCAACGTAATCGTGCCAGCCGCACCACTGCCAACACCGAACGCGGCGCCCGCAGTGGCATTCACCCAGGGGACATTGGCAACTCCGTCCCACCAGGTATTGGTGGTCGTATCCCAGACTCCGCCGCCATCCTGATTGCCGGGAGCAGTTGGGTTGGCGTCCCAAATCAACGTTACGGCGGAGCAGGGGATTACATTTGAGATGATCAAGAGCGCGAGAAGCGAGCAGGGAGCTTTCGAGGTTTTCATGATTAACAGTCTATAGGTTTGCGCACGGGCTCTGATCCCGAGCGCCGATGTTTTGAATTCACCAGAACCGCCGGTAGGTAAGACATTGCCGGAGTGGCTGGTTTTAAAGCTTACAATCATACATACGGACGTCAGAGGGTCGGTCTTTCAATTATTTTTCGAACGACTGCGCCAAAGGCGTGAGCGGAGAGATCGCTTTGACTCGAAGCGAACCCATAAGGTATTCAGTGCGACTTGAACACGGCTGAATGGTTGACGCGCGGGACGGTGTGGTTGGCGCTGACGTTGTATGTTGCTGCTGAATTAGCGGTGGCATTCAAGCGCGGCGTGGCGGGAGGTTTGGCGCGTGGATTGAACACGGTTGGTGTTGCCGTCTACGTTCTGCACGTCGTTTGCGCTTTCCATTTCTATCATCAATGGAGCCATTCCGTGGCTTATGCGGACACGGCGCGACAGACGGCTGAGTTTTCCGGCTGGAACTGGGGCGGTGGGTTGTATGTGAACTATCTCTTCACGCTCGTCTGGCTGAGTGAATTGATTTGGTGGTGGGCAAGTCCAACGACCTTTGCGCGCCGACCGCGCTGGATGGGTCGAGTGGTGCGCGGGTTTTTCATGTTTATGACTTTCAACGGAGCAGTGGTATTTGCGCACAGCCCGATGCGTTGGTACGGCGTGGTGCTGTGCGTGCTGTTGGTGGTTTCGTGGTGGCGACTTTGGAAACGGGCCAGCTCAAATCAGAAGGTGCAACAGACTGAGAACGTGTTCTGACTCCCTCACCTCCATTCGGAATGGAGGAGAGGGGCGGGGAGAGGAGGCGCACTTTCCGAGTTTCCTGGGAGCGCCGGCGTCCCGCCCCGTGAGATAGCGCCGCCGCCAGTTATCTCACGGGGCGGGACGGCGCTCCCAGAGGCCAGGAGTGAAGCCACTATTATGTCAAAGGGTTCAACAACAACGACCACGAGACACGCCAGCCTGCTGGCGCGCGTGCCGTTTTACTATGGCTGGGTTGTCATGGCCATCGCGGCGCTGGCAATGGTGGGGACGTTGCCAGGGCGCACGCAAGGACTCGGGCTAATCACCGAATCCTTGCTCAAGGATCTGAACCTCGACCGCGTCACGTTCGCGCAGATGAATCTTTGGGCGACGCTGATTGGCTCGTTGTTTTGTTTGGGCTTCGGGCGCTTACAGGATCAACTGGGCAGCCGGGTCGTGCTTACGGTGCTGGCATTGTCGCTGGGCGGCGTGGTTTTGGCGATGAGCGCCACGGCGAGCGTTACGATGTTGTTCGTGTTGCTGACGCTGACGCGCGGGTTTGGCCAAAGCGCGCTTTCGATCACAAGTCTCACGCTGGTGGGGCAATGGTTTAATCGTCGGCTCAATCTGGCCATGGCGATTTACTCGGTGGTGTTGAGCATGGGCTTCATGGCCGCATTTCCGATCATTGGCGGCGCAGTACAACAACATGGCTGGCGCGCGCCTTGGGCAACGGTCGGTTGGTGTTTAATCCTTGGACTGGCGCCGATTGGTTTGTTGTTGGTGCGACGTGGGCCGGAATCGATTGGATTGGAAATGGAGAGTGGTTCAACGTCGAGGGAAACCGCAAGCACTCAGGACTTCACCTGGTTGAACGCACTACGCACGCCCGCGTTCTGGATTTTCGCGTTGGCAAGTTCGACTTACAACCTGGTCGCTTCAGGTATCGGTCTGTTCAACGAATCGGTTTTGGCGGAGCGAGGGTTCGAGCCGGGCATTTATCATCGCAGTCTGGTGATCACGGCGTTGACGTCGTTGATTGGAAATTTTCTTGGTGGTTGGCTGGCGGAAAAGTGGTCGGTGCAACGATTGATGGCGATCGCGATGGGATTACTTGCCGGAGCATTGCTTGGGCTGCCCTGGCTGCGCGCCGTGTGGCAGGTGGACATTTTTGCGGTGGTGATGGGATTGGCTGGCGGGTTCGTGATCGTGATCTTTTTCAGTTTCTGGGCGCGAACCTACGGGCGAGCGCAACTCGGGCGAATTCAAGGCACGGCGCAGATGTTGACGGTATTGGCGTCGGCGCTCGGGCCGTTGGTGTTGGCAAAGTGTCATGAGTGGACGGATTCGTACGTGACGGTGTTTTATGTGGTGGCGACTGTAGTGTTGGTGCTTGGGTTGGCGGCGTGGTTTGTGCCATTGCCGCGTCGACTCAAGGAACGAGTCACATTCAGTCCGGAGTAACTGGTGTGGCTGGAAGCGACGGTCAGATGAAAACGTCCCGGAGGAGGGACGCCTGAGAATAGCCCGGCGATTTATCGCCGGGTGCTTCGATCATTAAGAGCAAGTCCCGCAGGACGGATGAATATTCGCAACTGGAATCTGCCGCCCTTTCCTCAGCCGTCCTTTTCGGGACTCGAAGGCTGGCGGATTAAACCCGGCGATAAATCGCCGGGCTATTCTCGCCTGGCCCGCCGGGACATGATTCCTTCGCAAGATTGAACCACTCCCAGTCGCACCCCGACGTAACGTATCGTTTACGTCGTTGCGGGGTTCTGCCATAATTAAGGCAGATGAAAACGAGCGCTTACATTGATCCGGTCGTGGAGTTTTACATGCGCGATGTAGATCGCTCATTGCTGCGGGAGAATCTCAAGCTCACGCCGGGGCAACGGTTGGAGAAACTGGCACGCTTCGCTTCATTTGCTTCGACTTTGAAGCGCGCGGGTCGGGTCGCCAAAGCGCGGCGAAAACGATGAACGCCGAATTTGAAAAACTCCTGCCGGTTCTGGTGCGAGGCGGAGTTGAATTTATTCTGATTGGTGGAGTGGCAGGAAATGTTCACGGCGCTTCACGACTGACTTATGACGTGGATGTGGTTTACGCACGCACGTCTGCCAACTTCAAAAGAATGACTGAAGCGCTCAAACCATATGCTCCCTATCTGCGCGGTGCTCCGCCGGGTCTGCCGTTCAGTTGGGACAAGCGCACCATTCGGAACGGGCTTAATTTTACGCTGACCACACAACTTGGTGACCTTGACTTGCTCGGCGAAGTCGTTGGTGGTGGTGGTTATCGCGACTTGCTCGCTCATTCGATTGAGATCGAGGCGTTCGATGTGAAGTTCAAATGCGTCGATCTGCCGACGCTCATCAAGCTCAAGCGCGCTGCCGGACGGCCTAAGGATTTGGAGTCGTTGGCGGAATTGCAGGCATTGTTGAAGGAGCAGCGTGATTAGCGGTTCAACCAATCGCGGCCGAAGCATTCCTCTCCCTAAACCGAATCGTTTTCGCCGTTACTGGGCACTTAAACCTGGAACGGTGTTTCTGAATCACGGTTCGTTTGGCGCTTGCCCCAGGGTCATTCTGGAACTTCAGACGAAGTTGCGGCGTGAGATGGAGGGGGAGCCGGTGCAGTTTCTGTGGCGGCGATATGAAGAGCAGTTGGAGCCGGCGCGGCGGGCGTTGGCAAAGTTCGTTGAGGCGAATTCGCGCGACATCGTCTTTGTGACGAATGCGACGGCTGGTGTGAATGCTGTGGTGCGTTCGCTGAAGTTGCAGCCGGGAGATGAGTTGCTGACCACGAGTCTGGATTACAACGCGTGCCGGAATGTGCTGGTGGAAATCGCGGCGCGGGCGGGCGCGAAAGTCGTGGTCGCCGAAATCCCGTTTCCAGCTCAGTCTGCCGATGAAATCAAAGCTGCGATCTTGCGGACGGTCACGTCGCGGACGCGGTTGGTCATGCTCGATCATGTGACGAGCAACTCGGCAGTCATCTTGCCGGTGTTTGAAATCATTCGTGAACTGGAAGCGCGCGGCGTGGATACGTTGGTGGATGGCGCACATGCGCCAGGGATGCTGCCACTGAACTTGCGGGAACTGCGCCCAGCGTATTACACGGCGAACTTGCATAAGTGGGTTTGTGCGCCGAAGGGTGCGGCGTTTCTTTATGTGCGTGAAGATCGGCAGGAAGGGTTGCAGCCGGCAGTGATCAGTCATGGCAACAATCGGACGCGTCCGGGCTTTACACCGTTTCAGGATCGATTTGATTGGGCGGGCACGTTCGACGTGACGGCGTGGTTGTGTGTGCCGGAAGCGATTCGGTGGATGGGCGACCTGTTGCCGGGTGGCTGGCGGGAGTTGCGAAAGCGGAATCATGACCTGGCGTTACAAGTGAGAAAGAGTTTGTGCGAGCGATGGGATGTGGAGCCGCCGTGCCCGGATGAAATGATTGGTTCGCTTGCGGCGATTCCGTTGCCGGAGCGATTTCAGGGTCGGCGGAGCAGGGGAAAGATCGATGATGAACAGCTCGCGCTTTACGACCGGTTCGGAATTGAAGTGCCGTTGAATCGTTTCGGCAATCCCGAGCGGCGTTGGTTGCGAGTATCGGCGCAAATCTACAATGCGCGGGCGGACTATGAGTATTTGGCGGAGGCGATGGGAAAATTGTGACCTGGAGAAGTGGCGGTCAGGCATCCTGCCTGCCGTAGAGCCGGGCTTGCAGCCCAGCGGAATCTGCGACTCGAACCGGAGCGATGCGTCGCACATTTCTTTGCTTTTTGCTGGCGCTGGGCTGACGCGGGCCGGTCCGGGCGGCAGGATGCCGCCCTCTACGGCGAGCAAGGATGCTCGCCGCCACAATCATGAGCGCCACTTCCAGTCGCAGCCATGGTCTAACCAGTTGTCTTGCGGTTGTCTTATCTGGGTCGGCTTAGATGCGCGAAAGTGGGTAATACCCTTGAAAGAAATTACTAAAAACGGTAACACGCAGCACCACGTGGTTGCTCACGGACATTGCGAAGGCCAAAAGCAGACAGAAAATTTACACCGCGTGACTGAATTAAACCGGAACTGATTTGGTTATGATGACCTTGCGACAACTGGCCGCCGAGCCGCCGACGATTCCAACGCGGGCTGGGTGGTATCTGGCCGACCTGGGCGAGTCCAAGGGCAAATTTGAACTCTACACACGCCAATCACCACAAAAGTTGAAGGCTCTTCGCGAACACGCGCTCATTGAAAGCGCCGTTTCCTCCAATCGCATTGAAGGCGTGGAAGTCGAGAAGTCCCGCATCGCCACCCTCATGTTCGGCAAACCCGCGCTTCGCGACCGCGACGAGGAGGAAGTGCGTGGCTATCGCGACGCACTCAAACTCATCCACGAATCAGGCGCGAAACTTCCCATCTGCGAGGCAACGATAAAAAAAATCCACCAACTGTGTCGTGGTGAGATCTGGGACGCCGGCAGCTACAAAGAAAAGGACGTGGATATCATCCAGACCTATGCCGATGGCCGCAGCCGCGTCCGATTCAAATCTGTTCCGGCGAACCGAACTCCCGCAGCCATGGCTGAAATGGTTGAGCTTTGGAATCGCGGACTGAAAGAACAATGGATTCATCCGCTTGTACTGGTTGCCGCCTTGAATCTTGATTTCCTTTGCATCCATCCGTTTCGTGACGGCAATGGCCGCGTCTCGCGACTGTTGTTTTTGCTCGGCTGCTATCATTGCGGGCTTGAAGTGGGTCGCTACATCAGCTTTGAGCGCATTGTCGAGGAAAACAAAGAGCGTTACTACGAGGTTTTGGAACAAAGCTCCCAACGCTGGCACGAGGGCAAACACGACCCGTGGCCGACGATGAACTTCCTCCTCTTCATCCTCGCGCAGGCCTGCAAGGAATTTGAGCAGCGCGTCGGCCAGATCAAATCACCGCGTGGCGCAAAAACAGAAATGGTCGAGCACGCTATCGAAACACTGACGGGCGAGTTTGGCATCACTGACCTTGAGGGCCTGTGTCCCGGCGTCAGTCGCGACATGATTCGTCTTCTGCTGCGGGACCTGAAAGCAGCTGGAAACGTCGAATGTCTTGGACGTGGCCCGGGTGCACGTTGGCGAAAGAGGGTATTACCCCTAAAAGAGGGTAATAAAGAGGGTAATAACTCGAGGGGTAATAGCTGAAAACAGTGCCTGACGAATTGCAGGTGCTCAACCGCATCGTGAATTTTTATCTGGAATTTGCGGAGCTGCAGCGTTGGAAACAAAACCGATGACGATGCGGAACTGGATCGCGAAGCGGGACGAGTTTCTGAACTTTCGGGCGACATCCAGAGCGGCGAAGTATCCAGACGCAGGATCTAACGCATCCTCTAATCTGGCGCTTCACAATTAAAGGATTGTCTCGCATCGTTCAGTTCATTCCGCGCTTTGCCGCAGTGCAAAATGGCAAGCGCAGCGCGACTGCCCGCGCGCCAAGCGGGATGGCATCTTCCGCTTGCTTAAAGTCAAATTGACGCCAAAATGACTTCAATGAAAACGTTGCCGAAAATGGAGATCAGCGACACTTTGGACGCGCAGATCACTGAAGGCATGAAAGCCTCGGAACTATGCAAAGCCGACGTGATTCGGCAGGCGCTGCGCATCGGGTTGCCGCAGTTTGCCGCCCGCTTCCAGCCGCCCCCGTTGTGGCTGGAGGAGCGCATCCGTGAAGCCCTGACCGAACCGGCCGAAGCGACGAGTCCCAAACAATTTGACCAGACCATGGCTGCCATCGCCAATGGGCGCTGACAAACTTCAGGTTCATCCGGCGTTTTACCGGCGCGTCCGCCACTACCGTGATCGCATTGGAATCAGTGACGGTCGCCCCC
>DASUGI010000066.1:0-6169 GCA_036274115.1 Verrucomicrobiia bacterium | reverse complement strand
CGAAACGGAAGTCGCGCCCTTTGCTGGCGTGCGTCGCCCCACGGAGGGCTCTGAATGGATCGTCCAATCCGCCCGCCGCAACGACCCGCGCCCCGTGCACGTGCTGGTCTGGGGCGGGATCGAAGACCTCGCGCAGGCGCTGCATGACGCGCCGGATATTTTGCCAAAGCTACGCGTGTACTTCATCGGTGGTCCGAACAAAAAATGGACTCCCGATGCCTATCAATACATCGCCGATCATCATCCCACGCTCTGGATCATCGAAGCCAACTCCACGTATCGCGGCTGGTTTGTCGGCGGCAACCAGCAGGGCGAATGGGGCAACAAGGAATTCGTAGCGCGACATGTCGCAGGTCACGGCGCGCTGGGAAATTATTTCAACACACATCTCGGCGGCACGATGAAGATGGGCGACACGCCATCCGTTGGCTGGTTACTCAAGGGAACACCGAAAGATCCGTCCAAGCCTGGCTGGGGCGGGAACTTCGTGCGCGCATGGGATCGGCCATTTGCGCGGTTGAATCGGATGACCACCAACTCGGATCGCATCGAAGTTTTCGGCATTCTGGAACTGGTGCTGCCATTGGGTGCTGATGCGCCCGCCAAATCCGAGGCGCGATTGCTCGTTGAGAATCAATCACTCATCGGTCACGCAGCTGATGACAAAACCATGCGCTTTCGCTTCTCGCCAAAAGACGCGAAAACTTACACCTTCACGATTCGCGGCAACGTGCCTTCACTCGACGGCAAGACCGGCGGCATTACCGCGGTATTGCCCTCGTCCGACCTTGCAAAGCAACCGTCGGCGAAGCTTCCAAACTGGTGGACTGACGACCCCGCGCCTGAATCCGCCGAAGGCCCGCTTATCGGGGTCAAGACCGTCAACCGGTGGAGGGAGGATTTTCTCCGTGACTTCGCCGCGCGGATGGAACGTTGTAAGTCACCGCGGTCCGGCAGAACGCTCGCGGCCCCGCTGAAAAAATCTTCCGACTGAGATTTGATCATGAAAAGACATCTACAAACGATTTCAGAAACTAACTGGAGCTGCGGAGCAGCGGTAGAACCTAGCCCACGGCGTAAGCCGTGGGTGGACCGGCGATACGCCTCAAGCCCCGGCAGGGGCGACAGACAATTTGAATTCGGCCATTCACGATCGCCCCTACGGGGCTTGGCTTTGGGTTGCGCATCCCCACGGCTCACACGATGGGCTACTGGCTTACGCACCTCTGGTGCTGGGAACTCTCGCGAAGGAATTCTCAAGCCACTTCTGACCATTCTCGCTTTGCTCGCAATCGCATTCGGATTCGTTGCGGATGGTTCGGCTGCCGAGACCAAACCCCGCGTCATCGTCCTGACCGACATCGAAAACGAACCGGACGACGCCATGTCCATGGTGCGCTTTCTCACGTATTGCAACCACTGGGACGTGGAAGGACTCGTTGCCACCACATCCATCCATCAGCAAACCAAGACCGCCGCCTGGCGCATCCGCGAAATCGTGACAGCCTATGGCAAGGTCCGCGACAACTTGCTCATTCATGAGCCCGGTTTCCCCACGACGAATCATCTGTTCTCCGTGCTCAAGGAAGGTCCGGCGCTCTACGGCATGAGGGCCGTGGGTGAAGGCCACGATTCCTCCGGTTCGGAACTCATCATCAACGCCGTGGACAAGAATGATCCGCGTCCCGTCTGGGTAACGGTCTGGGGCGGGCCGAACGTGCTCGCACAGGCGTTGTGGAAAGTCCGTGCCACTCGCACGCCGGAGCAGCTTGAGAAGTTTGTCTCCAAACTTCGCGTTTACACGATTTCCGATCAGGACGACACCGGTCCGTGGATTCGCCAGAACTTCACCAACCTGTTTTACATCACCAGTCCCGGCTTCAACGCTGGCGGCGCGTATCATCACGCCACCTGGAGCGGCATTAGTGGCGACAATTTTCACGCCCGCTGCGATGGCGCGGATTTCACGCTGGTGAGCAATGAATGGCTCGATCAAAACATTCGCCGCAAAGGACCGCTCGGTGCCGTATATCCGCGCTGGGAGTTTTTGATGGAAGGCGATACGCCGTCGTTTCTCAACCTGATCAACAACGGCCTGAGCGATCCGGAACATCCCAATTGGGGCGGCTGGGGCGGGCGTTATGAATTCTATACGCCACGTTTGCAGAAATGGCATCTGCAACCCGAAACCCGTCCTTTCTGGACCGATGCGGATGACGAAGTTCTCGGCATTGATGGCCGCTGGCATGATGACAATCACGCCACTATCTGGCGCTGGCGCGCGGCCTATCAAAACGATTTTGCCGCGCGCATGATCTGGACGGTGACGACCAACTATGCTGCCGCCAATCATCCGCCTGTGCTGAAACTCGGTCATCCATCGCGACTCACCGCCAAACCCGGCGAGCGCGTCAATCTCAGCGCCGTGGGCACGACCGACCCCGATGGCGACGCCTTGTCGTATGAATGGTTCTATTACAACGAAGCCGGCACGTTCCCGCTTTCCAACGCGCGGAGCGGCCAGCCTCTGGCGATTCAAAACTTTGACCAACCGCAAGCCTGGTTCACCGTGCCCACCAACCGGGTGATGCCGGCCGGCATTGGCGCAATGCACATCATCCTCGCCGTGACCGACCACGGCACGCCCCGGCTCACGCGTTATCAGCGCGTGATCGTGGATGTAAAACGCTAACTCACGACGCCATGCATTCGATACTTCGACACTTCTCGCGAACAACTCGTTCCACAATCCCAACGGGATTGAATCTGTCAGCCCAGGGTTGGCCGCGTCAGCGGACTACCCTGGGTCAACCGGACCAAAGGAGTTTCAACCCCAACGGGGTTGAATCGTTTGCTCAGACCGATGTGATTCAACCCATTCAGGGTTGCAACTCTGCGCAACGCATACCCAGGGTAGCTCGTTCCTCGCAACCCTGGGCTGAAAGATTCAATCCCGTTGGGATTGTCCGAAGGATTGTTTTGATCGCGTGTTTGGTCTGGGGTTTGTTCAGCGCCCGCGCTGAGACCGTTTCCATCGTCATCCCTTCGAACGCCGCGCCGCGCGTGAAGTTCGGCGCTGAGAAACTGGCGGAGGCGCTCAAGGCGGTGAAGTTGGATGCGGTGGTGAGTTCGGCGACTGGCGCATCCCGTCCCAGGATACTTCTACAGTTGCCATATCGGTCAGATCTTGGACGCGAGGGATTTCGCCTCGCCCTGCTCAAAGACAACGACATCGCCGTTGCCGCTGCAGACGATTCTGGACTGCTTTACGGCTCTTTGGAACTCGCCCGGCGGATTCGTGCAGCTGGAAAATTACCAAACGATTTAAACTTCTCTGACACACCCGCCATGACCTTACGCGGCACGTGCGTCGGGATGCAGAAGACTACCATCCTGCCGGGGCGAAAGGTTTACGAGTATCCCTACACGCCGGAGCTGTTCCCGTGGTTTTATGACAAGGCACTCTGGCGCGAGTATCTCGACTTCCTTGTCGCGAACCGTATGAACACGCTCTACCTCTGGAATGGCCACCCATTCGCGTCACTGGTGAAGTTGAAGGATTACCCGGAGGCCATCGAAGTGCCGCCGGATGTGTTCGAGAAGAACGTCGAGATGTTCCACTGGCTCACCAGCGAGTGCGACAAGCGCGGCATCTGGCTGGTGCAGATGTTCTACAACATCTTTCTGCCAAAGCCACTCGCCGAAAAACACGGCGTCTCGACGCAGCTCGCCGCATCCACACCCCTCGCTTCCGATTACACGCGCAAGTCCATCGCGGAATTCGTGAAGCAATATCCCAACGTCGGTCTCATGGTCTGCCTCGGCGAAGCGTTGCAAGGCACGGAGAATCAAATCAACTGGGCGACCAACACGATTTTGCCCGGCGTGCTGGATGGGATGCGCGCCGCCGGATTGAAGGAGCAACCGCCCGTGGTCATTCGCACGCACGCGATGAATCCCGAAGCCATCATGCCTGCATGCTTCACGGTGTATTCGAACCTGTTTACGGAAACCAAATACAACGGCGAATCGCTCACCACTTACGAACCGCGTGGCAAGGCAGCGGAGACGCATCGCAACATGGCGAAGCTCGGCCCGCACCTCGTCAACGTCCACATTCTCTCGAACCTCGAGCCGTTCCGCTACGGCGCGACGGAGTTTATCCGCAAATCAATCATCGCTTCTCGAGACCGACTTCATGCGAGCGGACTGCATTTGTATCCCCTTGCCTATTGGAACTGGCCTTACTCGCCCGACATCGCAAATCCGCCGCTCAAACAATGGGAGCGCGACTGGATTTGGTTCGAAGCCTGGGCGCGTTATGCGTGGAATCCCGATGTGCCCGCTGCTGAAGACCGTGCTTATTGGGTCGGTCGCCTGGCTGACTTCTATGGTTGCGACACCAACGCCGCGGGCAACATCCTCGACGCTTACAACGCCGCCGGCGAAGTCGCACCAATGCTCGTTCGCCGCTTCGGCATCACGGAAGGCAATCGGCAAACGCTTTCACTCGGCATGACGTTGGATCAACTGGTGAATCCGAAAAGATATGGAGCGATCACAGAGTTGTGGGAATCTCAGGCGCCACCGGGTGAGCGACTCGATGAGTATGTTCGCAAAGAGTGGAACGACGAACCGCATGTTGGCGAGACGCCAAAGCAGGTAACTGAAAGCTGCATGATAGCCAGTGATCGGGCCAACCGAGCTATGCGACGAGCGGCCGACTCGATTACCAAACACAAGGAGGAATTCCTGCGATTACTTAACGACGTCACTTGCATCGGATTGTTGGCCAGTTCTTACATTTGCAAGGTTGAGGCGGCGGAAGACGTCCTGAATTATCAAACTAGCAAGGATGAAAAATATTTAGAATACGCTTCAACGACGCTTGACCACAGCCTGCGCCGATTTCGCGCGCTCACCGCAATGACAACCAATAGCTACCACTTCGCCAATTCAATGCAGACGGGTCATCGGAAGATTCCCTTCCCCGGCGCGGCCAACGGCGTTGGCACGAACTATCACTGGATGCAAGTGCTACCGCTTTACGAAAAGGAGCTGGCGGACTTCAAAGCTCACGTCGAGGAGTTGAAGAAGCCCAAGCCCGCCGGGTCGGAGACCGGCGCTCCAATCGCCGCCTGGCCCGCAGCCAAATTCAAACTCATCAGCACCAACGCGGAAACCTACGAAGTGAAACTCGGCGCGCGTCCCTTCGCCGACCGCAAATACACCCTCAACGAACTCGCGCCCGAATTGAATGGCCTGACCGGCATTCGCTTCTCCCACGAGGAAGCCAAGAATGGCCGTTACGTGCCCGTCGAGTTTGAAGTCACTGAACCGGTGCGCGTCCTGATCGGTTATTTCCAGAACGAGCGCGAGCTCTGGTTGCAAGTGCCGAACCTCGACTTTGCGTCTCACGCAGACGAACGCGGCGGTATTGATGTCATCCTCCGCAACGCCGCGGCGATTGACGAATGCCCGAACGTGAACGTCCACGCGTTCCGTTACGAACCGGGCCGACACAAGCTGGAGCTGATTGGCAAAGGCAGCTTCGTCGTGCTGGGCGTCGTGCCGCAATCCGTGGAGTTGAAGAAGCGTGATGCCAGGTTGGGAATGAAATGAGATTAGTCTGCGATACCGTAAACGCTCGCCCTCACCCTGGCCCTCTCCCCCGGGGAGAGGGAGAACCATTCGCGGTCGCTCGACAGCTTGAACGATCTTCGTCATTTCGCCGCCTTTCGTTCGCATCAACGATGGTGGCGCACGCACTGAGATTGCACAAACGTCTGACAACAACCAATCGCTGTCCCCTCTCCCCGGGGGAGAGGGTCAGGGTGAGGGCGAGCGTAATCACAAACATTCTCCTGCTCCTTTTCTGTATTTCATTTACCACACACGGGGCTGACGCCGTCCGCCCGTTTGCGAAAGTTCAACCCATGGGCCTCAGCGAAGCCCGTTGGACCTCCGGCTTTTGGTTTGATCGCTTTGAACTCTGCCGCACCAACATGCTCCCGAACATGGGACGATTGATGGAGGGCACGAACTACTCGCACTTCCTGCGCAACTTCGAGATTGCGGCTGGACTGACCGAGGGACGCTATCGGGGCGCGCCCTTTAACGACGGCGAACTCTATAAACTCATACAGGCTGCGAGCGCGGCTTACGCCGT
>DASUGI010000065.1:0-18853 GCA_036274115.1 Verrucomicrobiia bacterium | reverse complement strand
GGACATGGCAGGCGGTGAGCGTGCCATTGAACGTGAACAACATGCAGGTGATGCTGGTTCAGGCTTATCCGACCGGCAGCAATCCACTGACGACTCCAAGCACGGTCGAGTTGAGGGAAATGTCCGACGCACCCCCCAGTGTAAAGCAGACTGGGTGGCATCTTAACACTTACAATAACGCAACAAACTATGAGATCATCAACCTGCAACAAGTTTGGTTTCATGAAATAACGAGCGTTGCAGAAAACTGGACCGAAGGTGTTGGAGGTGAAAAAAGCCGTTACCGCTGGAAACAGTATCTTGTTTCTGGGAACACCTTTGAATGCACGAACTACGCGAGTTTGCCGACGAATATGATGGGCCTCGTGGAGGGATTTCCCATTCAAGACACCTGCAACGGGGCGACAACCACGACGCTCAACCCGTACCTGCAACACTTTGAAGATGTGTCTGGTGCAAACTTTGCGCGTGTTGACGCAATGACCACATTGTTCGCGAATGGGCAGGACATTCCGGGCGCAACAAGAGCCGTTCTGTTAGAAGTTCAGGCGGGCATCTATGGGGGAGATTTCAAACCTGAAGAAGTATTCCTTCATGGAAAACCCCTTTCCCCAAGTGCTGAGGATCCGTTCGTAGGACAGATGTTAGTCATGCTGCCGCAGGGCGCTGCGCTCGATGCGGTCCCACAAGTCCCATCCTCGGCCAACGCTTTCAATTATTCTATTCAATCCAAAGAGGTGAAAGTGATATTGAAGTCCGTAACCTTTTCAACAAATCTGAGCTATCAGCTTTTCCGTGACGACGTATTTTCAGGTTTCTATCCGATTCCACACTGGACGCCAACCAACAGCAGCCCGGTTGCCTTTGCTTCGGGAACCAGAATGGAAGCTCAACTTGACATTTCGATCACCAACATCCCCACCAACACCTCGTTGGTGTTCAAAGGAGAAACGGGGCGCGGGATTACATTTTGGGGAACAAATTCGGTATCGGGAACGAATCTGTCAGTGACAGTTATTGCCGATTACGCGCTTGCGACCAACAAGGTGGATTTCTTCAATCCGCTGACGATTCAATGGAGCGTCACCTTTCCAGGCGAAACGCGTTTCCTCAACATCGGAACGAGCACGAATCAGATTTATGTGACGCTGCGCGCGCCCAGTTTGGATTTTTACCTGCTGCGACATACCCTCGCACATTTGGCCTGTGCAAATCCTGGCGCAACGAATGATGACCAAGCCGTAGCCAATACTTGGAGCTTTTTTGCCGGGCCGGCAAACGTGAAAACGTGGAATGGCCTACCGCTCACTTACTATGGAACGCCAAGTGGTGGATCAAATGTTACGTTTCTTAAATTGTTAGAGCGTCGCGATGGTCAGTGCTATGCCTTTGGTGAACTGCTCTACGCTGCCTTTAAGATGAATGGCATCACGAACGCGGTTTGGACGAGTGTACGGGCGCCGTTTGAACTTCAGGGATTTGGAATCAAGAAGATCGAGTTCGATACCAATAACCCGGCATACCCGAGTGAGCCGATATTCAAATTTGCTGAGACAAACTTGAATATCACAATTCCAGACATCCCGGGCCAAAACACGAATCCACCTCAAGCGAAGCTATTTGAAGAACATATTGTCCTCAAACGTGGTGGCCTGTTCTACGATCCGTCATACGGAACGACCACTACCAGCGCTACAGCTTATACGACGAACGTGGCAGCTTGGAAACGCTCAGACGAGCGTTGGCGCAATGCAGATGGCTCGACCAACATCTTACTGTTTATTCCTTGATTTGAACATTCATCGAACAAATTGAATCGAAATTTCACTAAGAAGAAATCATGAACAAGTATCTAAACGGCAGGTTCTGCTGGCTTTTGATTGTAGTGGTTGGCACTTCCACCCTAACGGCCTCTGGTCAACCAAGAGAATTGCAACTGGCCAGTGGAACATTGGTGAAAATTGTCAGTCAGCAAGATGAAAGCAACGTTTTCGTCGCCCACTCTCAGCTTGTTGTATCTGCTGAACAAACCAATCGGGTTGTTTGTGCTGAAATCGGTGGCGTTAAAACCAACGTTCAAGCAAGCCTTAAGGCGTATAAATACACTGTGTCAGTTAGCAAAAACGATACAAACTCGATAGCTACCTTTTATGCGATGGTCGTCGAATCTGACAATAAGCCGCCGCTATGGTGGTTTTGTACGCGCGCCGTAAGTAGTACGATGCCACGTGATTTCAAGGTATTCACCACCAGCAGCGGGAATACGTATGCTTCTTATGTTGACCATGGATTCAAGCTTTTCAGAGTGAAGACAATGAGTGATGTAAATGTAGTCTGGCAGGATTACTGGGAACAGGATCAAAGAACTTTTGACTTGGTTCCATCACTGGATACGACAGTTTTGCGTCAAACAGTAGGCGAGGGTCCTTGGTATCACTTTAATTCCTTTTATTCAACGGGCGTTATAGATGACATTTCTGAAATTGACGGGGAGTTGCGTGTCACAGTCCATGCGCGGACTCCTGAGCCGAAATACACATTTGCTTTGCGTGATGGCAAATGGGCGTGGGTTTCGACCGCTGGCAAAGATCCGTACGAGGGAATGACCCCTACACAGATACTAGAGATGCGAAACAAAGCTATCGGCGAACAATTCGAGGCCGAAGTGAAGGCAAAAAACGAAGGGAAAGATCCATTTGAGGGAATGACCCGCGATCAAATAAGGGAGGCGCGGGACAAAGCGATCAGTAAACGAATTGAACGGATTGAGGCCCAGTTGACGGCAAGATCCGGCCAGACGAACAACGCTTCGGGAATCCAGACGAATAAATAGAAAAAGTGAGAGCCTTTGCTCGCATTGTTGGTTCGCTGGTTATTTTCTTAATTTTTGCTCGGCCTGCTCAAAGTCAACCGGCGGAAATGCAGATTACCAATGGGCCCTTAGCTGGTGCGACCGTGCGTATCATCAGTAAGATTCCGTGTCGTGATATCCAATTCGCACACGGGCAATCGATGGTCTCAAAGGACCGCTCAAATTGGGTGCTCTCTGCAAAAGTCGGCAACGTAGAGACAAACGTCGAGGCTAGGCTGTCAGCCTACGAATATGAAATTATGATGAGTAAAGATGGCACAAACCAAACAAACTCTTTTTTCATGTTTACAGTTCAGGCCAACACTGAACCGCCGCTTTGGTGGGTTTGCGCCAGACCATCTGGAGACTTATCTCCGCGCGATTTCAAAGTTTTTACCACTCAAAATGGCAACACTTACGCTAGTTACATAGATGGCGCTTTTGTTTTTTACCGTGTGAGATCCTTGCGCGACGAGGCCTCAGCTTGGCAACAACTCTGGGAAAGTGAGTTGAAGAGCCCCGATGCCATCCCTTCACTCGAAATGAGAATGCTGCTAGGAAAGTATGGGCGCAAACTCGAAACACCTTATAGAGCGAACTACTACGGAAGTGCGTGCGAAGATATGTTTGAAACCGATGGTGAGTTAAGGATCAAAGTGCGTGGGCGCACCACTCGGCCGAAACACACTTTTGCCCTGCGTAACGGCAAGTGGGAGTTGGTTTCTAGCGAAGGGAAGGACCCTTATGAGGAAATGACTCCGGGGCAAATAATGGATGATTACAAAAAAGCTTTAAGCGAACAGTTTGAGGCCGAAGTGCGGGCGAAATCCGGCCAGACGAACAACACCTCGGGAATTCAGACAAACAAATAGGTAGTTCCTCGTTGAACATGGCAAGCCTTCCGTAGCCCGTCTCCCCCCTGCAAAATTCGCCATACAATTGGCAAATTCAGCGGAGCCAACCCGCGCAAAAAGTCCGAAGCTCTACCCGTGAATGTAGGGGCAGCTTTGGAACAAACCGCTTCGGCCGGCCCGGAAAACGTCCTCCTGATGGCCGGCATCGGTCGCCGCGGTTTGGCCCGCCTGCTCTGCAAGCGAGTTCGCGCTAAACCGACAACCAAGACTGAACATTATGAAAAAGACCCTACTGACATTCGTAATCACCGTTGCGCTCTGTTCCGCTTTTGCGGGAGATGCGAAAGAGAATTATGACAAAGGCTGCGCCAAGTGCCACGGCAAGGAAGGCAAAGGCGACACCAAGATGGGTCAAAAGCTCGGTATCAAGGATTACACGGACGCCAAGGTCCAGGCCGAAATGAAGGACGAAGCCGCGTTCAAGGCCATCAAGGAAGGTCTCAAAGACAAGGACGGCAAGGTGCTCATGAAACCGTCCGAAGATCTGTCGGACGCCGACATCAAAGCGCTCGTGACTTTCATGCGCGGTTTCAAGAAGTAGAGAATTTGTCTGGGTGGTAGGGCACTCAGGCAAAGTAGGGGTAAGTAAGGGCGTGAGCTCAGCCGGGCTGGCAAGGGAACAGGGTTGCCAGCCCGGTTAATTTCTTTTCCGGTTTACCATTCGTCGGTGAACCTCTGACACCGCAGCGCGAGTTTGCTGTATGCAAACCACCTCATTTCGCAGGACGGGCGTCGCGCCGGTCTCAAATTTCGGTGGGGATCTCTGGGAACGGAGTCTATCTCAGTAACCACCCCTCACCCCAACCCTCTCCCCGTTGAGGGGAGAGGGAGTTGGCATTTGCGATGATTAATGTCGAGACGGAGCGACGTTTGTTTTACACAATCAGGCCGGCGCGTGGCTGCACGCCAAGATTTGAACTGCCTTTGCCAAGATTGGGAATGCAGCAACCAACCCGCTGCGTCGAAAGTATCAGTGTAGTAAATGGCGACCACGCCAGAAACGAGTGATCAACAAACAGGAACGATCATGAAGAAACTGCTGATACTGGGATGCACGCTCCTCGCCGCAACAGCTCTGACGGCTTCAGCCGCCGATGCCAAGGAGAATTACGAAAAGGCCTGCGCCAAGTGCCACGGCAAGGACGGCAAGGGTGACACCAAGATGGGCAAGAAGACGGGCGCCAAGGATTACACCGATCCCAAGGTGCAGGACGCGCTGACGGACGAAGCAGCGTTCAAGGCCACCAAGGAGGGGTTCAAAGACAAGGACGGCAAGGTGCTCATGAAACCGTCCGAGGGTTTGTCGGATGAGGAAATCAAAGCTCTCGTTACCTACATGCGCACGTTCCGGAAGAAATAAACACTACGGTTAACACTGGGGCAGCACAGAGCGGGGTGCTCTGCTTAGAGCGCCCCGCGTCTTTTAACGACCGATGAAAACAGAAGACAAAACCAATTCTCGTCCCGGCCCGTGGCGCAACTGGTTGAGCTTTGCGGGCGGTGTAGTCGCCCTGGGCAGCTTCTTTGCGTTCCTGCTGTTGTTCGCCATCGATCTCTTCGCTCGCACCAGCAATCCTTATCTCGGCATTCTCGCGTATGTGATCGCACCGGGATTTCTTTTTCTCGGCATGGGCATGGCGCTCGCCGGTATTTGGTGGCAACGCCGTCACGCTCGGAAGATTGGCCAGGTGACCCCCAGTCTCATCGCCGTGGACTTGTCCCGCCCAGTGGACCGCAAGAAACTCCGGCTTTTTGTCGTCGGGAGCGTCATCTTCCTCCTCTGCACCGCCATTGGCAGCTACAAAAGCTATCAGGTCAGCGAGTCGGTCACCTTCTGCGGTCAGGCGTGTCATGGGCCAATGAAGCCGGAGTTCACGGCGTATCAATTCTCCCCACACGCGCGCGTGGCTTGTGTGGATTGCCACGTCGGCCACGGCGCCGAAGCGTTTGTCAAAGCCAAGATGAACGGCGTGCATCAGCTCATCGGTGTCATGACCGGAGATTTTGACCGGCCCATCAAGACGCCCATCAAAAATCTGCGCCCCGCGCGGGACACCTGTGAAGAATGCCATTGGCCGCAAAAATTCGTGGGCAACATTGACCGCACCTATCAACACTATCTAGCGGACGAAACCAACACGCCTTACGCCGTGCGCCTCTCGCTGAAGGTCGGGGGCGCTGATCCAACGCATGGTCCCGTTGGCGGTATCCACTGGCACGTAAGCCAGGACAACAAGATCGAATACATCGCCACCGACGACCGACGGCAAGTCATCCCCTGGGTGCGAGTAACCAGTCCCGAGGGTGTTGTCACCGAATACCGGACTCCCAAATTCACGAACGACATCAGCAACTACGAGATCCGGCGCATGGATTGCATGGATTGTCATAATCGACCGTCACATCGTTTTCGCACGCCCAACGATTCGGTGGATTTTGCGATGACATCCGGCAAGATCGACCGCACCATTCCCTGGGTGAAGTCAAATGCGGTGGCCGTGTTGATGCGCAGCTACACCAACGAGTCCGAAGCGCTCGCCAATATTGCCACTTACATGAGAGAGAAGTATCCCGGTCGTGCAGGCATCGAAGGCCTGGTCCAACAAGTTCAAACCATCTACCAACAAAGTTTCTTTCCGGAGATGAAAGCGGATTGGCGCGCCTATCCCGAAAACACCGGCCACAAGGAATGGCCCGGTTGCTTCCGGTGTCACGACGGCCGACACGTTGCCACGACCTCAAAGAAGCAAATCCCGGCAAGCGATTGCGTCTCGTGCCACACCATCATTGCCCAGGGCGATGAAAAGGAACTGCTCCAGATCTCCCCAGTGGGTCACGAGTTCAAGCACCCCGGCGATCCCGTGGATGGCGCTTGCAACGATTGTCACACCGGTGGGTTGTAGAGCGCTGGGCTCGGTCGATTAAGGACTGACGGTTCTATAAAATCGCAGTTGATTACTCTGAATCGTCGGATCGAAGAACTCGAAGAGGTTGCTCGTCCCGGTTGTATTCGTCGAAACCGGCAGCCAGTCGACCAGATTTGATGACGAAAGCACTCGGTATGTTTGACCATCGGTACCGGCAAAGGCGAGATGCAAGACACCGTTGGAAGCGCTCTCCAAACTCAACGCATTCCAGCGGTACGCTTTGAAGTCCACGTTCACATGATCCGGGCCGACGGTCACCACACGACTCGTGGGGACTGCCAGATAGGTAGCGGTCGAGGGTGTGACGGCATAGCTGCCTACCGTCAAACCCTCGAGGCTGTAAGAGCCATGATTCGTGGTAGTGACGTTAAGGTCGCCAGCCTGGACCAGAGTTTCTTCCGCGAACGTAACGCCGCGAAGCCTGCCGCGGATGACAAAGGGTTCCGAGGACTCAAATGCGCCAATGTCGGGCGCAGCACCATAGGGCCGAACTCTCCCACGCTGATCAGCAGGAGGAAAGTTTCCTGGATTGCCGCCATCAATCGCCGGGCTTCCGCTTAATAGTGCCATCGTCGGCGTCGGACCACCGTAGTTGTCCAACGGGCCAAGTTTGGCGTCGGTGGAATTCAGGCTGCCGATGTTCGTGAAGTTGCAACTTGAATCCGAACTCAGGTTATAACCCCAATCGATAACGGCCCCAAAGCAATTACTGCCCGAGGTGTTGCTGGAAAGGATGGTACCAAGCAAAACGACCGACGCGCCGGAATTCCAGATTCCTCCGCCTTCTGAAACTCCAAAAACAATCGGGTCCGAACCAATACTGCGCTTGGCAAGGTTTTCTGCGATGGTGACATAGGCTAGGGATGCCATCCCCCCATTATTATACAAGCCACCACCGTAGCCACTGCCAGGTGTATAGAGCGATTTCCCACCCAACGCGGAGTTCTGCGCCAGCGTTGTGTTATGAAGACTCAAAGTCGCACTATTAAACATGGCGCCACCAATACCAGACCCGGAAGGCAGTCCAAAGCCGTTGTATCCTCCCTCCGCGATGTTGCCAACGAAAGTGCTGTTGGTCACGGCGACAGTGCCCGCGATCGAGCAAATCGCCCCACCGCGCGCATCACCTCCCTGTCGAAAAACTGACCCTCCTCCAGTAATGCCACGACCTCCGTGGACGTGATTTGCACCGAGCGTGCATCCTGAAATTGTGAGCGCGCCTGCACTTTGGTAAAGCGCCCCACCGTTGGCAACAGACGCAAGTTCAGCCGTACAGGAATTACTAACGATCAGCGTAGTTATCAGGATGACATCTCCGCCGGCGTTATAAATTATTCCGCCCGATGCGATACCGCTCGACGAGGGCAGCCCGGCACGGCGTCCCTGCCCGGAAACAACGGCGTTATTCGCGATCATGGAATTGACTATATGGACGCTCCCGCCGGCAGTGTTGTAAAGCACACCTCCGGCGGCGTCGCCACCCATGGCAAAAACTGCGATGGAATTTCCCATCCCCGGAACACCGCCGAGCGCTCCGTTCTGCGTGAATGTACAGTTCGTGATTGATACTTGACCGTCGAGATTAAAGATCACCCCTCCCTTGGCGGGGCCGCCCGCGCCAAGAGTCGAAGCCGGACCCTCGCTGGCATCGCCGCCAGTCCCTCCACGCGCGTGATTGCGAATGAACCCGCAACCTGTCGCTTGAATCGTGCCCCCTTCGTTGTAGATGGCTCCGCCGTCACCAACGCCACCTGCTACGCCGGGGTTGCCGTTGGTTCCGACCACGGCCCCATCCGCCAGCGTCAAATTTTTCAGCGTAAGCGTGATACCCGGGAAAACATGAAAGAGCCGAATCGCGTTGCCGCCGCTGATTGTTATGGAGTGGCTAGCCGAATCCAGCACAACACTGTTGGTTACGGCAATGGTGTTGGTGAGCATGATCGTGCCATCGCAGTCGAACGTGACCGTGCCACCCCCAACCATGGCAGCGCGCAGGCTGGACTCATCGGGATTGGTCACTATTCCTGCGGCAAAAAGCGGAGGTTGAGCGAGACAAAGGATAAACACTCCGTTTATCCCGAACCGAGCGAAGCTCTTCATAAGGTTTTTCGAAGTGTAGCGATGCAACGCTAGCAACTCGCGACGGCATTTCAAGTTAATTCCTTGGTACACAAGGATATTTTTGGGCTTGTTGCTGCGAAAAATTTCGCTTCGACCTCGGCGCGGCGGGTAATTAACTTGGCGACTCAATGTCTGCCGAAGCGCAACTCACTCCCATGATGGCGCAGTATCGCCGTATCAAAAGCGAACTGCCCAAGGACGCGCTGTTGCTTTTCCGGCTCGGCGATTTCTACGAGATGTTTTTCGAGGACGCCAAGGAAGGCGCGGCACTGATCAACCTCGCGCTTACCGCCCGCAACGGCGTTCCCATGTGCGGCCTGCCCTTTCACGCCGCCAACGGTTACATCAGTCGCCTGCTCAAAGCCGGACGCAAAGTGGCCATTTGCGAACAAACCGAGGACGCCAAACCGGGCAAACTCGTCAACCGTCAGGTCACGCAAATTCTTTCCCCCGGCACGCACTTCGATGAACGGATGCTCGTGGCGGAACGGAATAACTTCCTCGCCGCGGTCGTGGCCAATGGAAAGACTTTCGGCCTCGCACTCGTGGATTTGACCACCGGCGATTTTTTCACCACTGAAGTGGAAGCCGAAGCCGCGTTGCTCACCGAGCTCGAACGCCTGCGCCCCGCCGAGATCGTGCATCCGATGGAAGCAACCACGTTGCGGGATCTGCTCCGCAATTCCGGTTGGACCGTCAGCGCCTACGACGATTGGACATTCGCCCCGCAAACCGCAGTCTTCACCGTGCGCGACCATTTCAAGGTCGCCTCACTCGACGGCTTCGGACTGAAGGATCACACCGCAGCCATCGGTGCCGCCGGCGGCGCGCTGCATTACCTCACGCAAAATCTTCGGCGCGACGTCAAACACCTCACGCGCCTGTCGTTCTATCAACGCACCGACTTCCTCGCGCTCGATTACACCACGTTGCGACATCTGGAAATTCTCGAGCCGCAACATCGCGACGCTCCGCGCAATGCCTGTCTTTACGGTGCGTTGAACAAAACGGTCACTCCGATGGGCGCGCGGCTTTTGCGCAACTGGCTTTCCCAACCGCTCGCCGCCGTGGAGCCAATCCGGCAGCGACAGGAAACCGTTGCCACGTTCATCGAGAATGCGCCCGGTCTCGACACCTTCCGCGCGCAACTCGGCAACGTGCGCGACCTCGAACGCACGTTGGGCCGGCTCAGCACCGGCAGCGGCAATGCCCGTGACCTCGTCGTGCTGCGCCAGGCATTGGAACAGATTCCCGCGCTCAAGCAAACCTTACTGCAATTGGTAGGGACGAGTTCCACCTCGTCCCAATCTTCAGCTTTAATCGGGGACACGGTGGAACGCGTCCCTACCTTGTTGCAGAACCTCACCGCACAACTCTCCGAATCCCCCGACCTCGTCGAGTTGATCAGTCGCGCCATTGTGGACGAACCGCCGCTTGCGGTGAAGGAAGGCGGCATGATTCGCGATGGGTTCAGCACTGAACTCGACGAACTTCGCAACGCCCAACGCGGCGGCAAGGATTGGCTCGCCAAACTGCAGCAGGATGAAATCGAGCGCACCGGCATCAGTTCGCTCAAGGTACGCTTTAACTCCGTCTTTGGTTATTACATCGAAGTCACCAAGTCGAACCTCGACAAAGTCCCGCCGCATTACATCCGCAAGCAGACCGTTGCCAACGGTGAACGTTTCATCACGCCCGAGTTGAAGGAAATGGAGGGCAAAATCCTCGGTGCGGAAGAGCGCAGCACGAAGTTGGAATACGAACTCTTTCAACGCCTCCGCGAAGAGGTGCTCGGGCAACTCGCCAGGATTCAACAGACCGCAACTGCTCTGGCGCAACTCGACGTGATGGCGTCGTTCGCCGAGATTGCGCGCCTGCACGACTATTGCCGCCCGGAAGTCAGCGATGACGGTGTGTTGCAAATCACCGATGGCCGGCATCCCGTCCTGGAGCAAAGTCTGATTGATGAGCGCTTCGTGCCGAACGACACCGCGCTTTCGAGTGGAGCGCCGAACTCCAGTTCGGCTCGTTCCCAGGACGCGGATCAACGGGCCGATCAGGAGATCGGCGCTCCGCAAATCGCCCTCATCACCGGGCCGAACATGGCGGGCAAATCCACTTACATCCGGCAGGTCGCGCTGCTCACGTTACTCGCGCACACCGGCAGTTTCATCCCCGCCAAGGCCGCACGCATTGACCTCGTGGACCGCATCTTCACCCGCATCGGCGCAAGCGACGACCTCGCGCGCGGGCAATCCACGTTCATGGTGGAGATGAGTGAAACGGCGAACATTCTCAACAACGCCACGCCGCGCAGCCTCATCATCCTCGACGAAATCGGCCGCGGCACGAGCACGTTCGACGGCCTCTCGCTCGCCTGGAGCATTGTGGAACATCTTCACAATCAGGTGGGTGCAAAAACGCTGTTCGCCACGCATTATCACGAACTGACCGAACTCGCGCTCCGCCTGCCGCGCATCAAGAACTTCAACGTCGCCGTGCGTGAGTGGCACGACTCCATCGTCTTCCTGCGTAAGATCGTTGAAGGCGGCACGGACAAGAGTTACGGCATCCAGGTCGCGCGCCTCGCCGGCGTGCCTAAACCCGTTGTCGAACGCGCGAAACAAATCCTGGCGAACCTCGAAGAATCCGAACTCACCCCCGAAGGCAACGTGCGCCAACCCCGCCGTCAGCAAGAGCGCGACAAACTCAAGCAACTTCCCGCCGCACCACAGATGGATTTGTTTGGATAGAGCGTTGCGTCAAACCGCTGCGCGTTACACCAGGAATCGCGAATCAACGAAGGAGTAATTCCGTAAGACGTCGCACAAAAAGATTCGACGGCGCAAACCGAACTTCAATTCGTCTCCCGGGATAACTTTTTTGAAATAATAGTAGTGCCCCCGGTTTGACCGTGCCGGGGTGCGGGCCTACTTTCCGATAAGGCCAAATAAGACGTAAAAGTAGTAGAACACCCAATGAACAAACGCCGCGACGACACCAGGAACGTGCGAGTCACCAATTAATCGGTGAGGGTGTAGGTCTCCAAGGAGCCGTCGCGAACATTGCGACGGTATGAATGACAGAGGGCAAATGCAGCAACCGGATACGCCCCTTTTCTCAGTGGCGGGAGCCCCTCTGGACCGTCTGTTGCCGTTCTCCCGGATCAGTCAGCATTCTGCGGGTGATGCCGTCTGCACCATTGACCAACTTGCCGAATACGCCTTCCTCGTTCTGAGTGGGAAATGCCAGGAAACGCTTGATTCAGACGGATCAGAGCCGCGTATCCTGAAAACTTTCGAGCCGGGGCATCCCATCGAAAATGGAGTGGTAAGCCTTGAGGAGCAAACCCGGGTTTCCATCATTGCCGCACAGGAAACGACGGTCTTGCGGATCAGTCGAGCCGACCTCGCGACCCTTGCTAATTCCCGCGTTGCACCCCTCCTGCCGGCTCCGCTGCTCGCATCCTCGCCTCGTGCTCACGTCACCAAGGGGCGGTTGCTCACCCTTGCTTTCCTTTCACAGAACCCGTCGGCGGAAACCATCGGTGAGGCGCTTGCGCATGCATTGCACCAGGAAACTGGCGAATCCGTTGCCCTGGTTTGCGTCGTGCCGTCACCAGACGGAGCGACCAATGGTCACGTGAAACCAGACGCCCTGCTCGGTCAACCCGGCTGGCAACGCGACCTCTTGAAAAACGCGAACGGTTTCAATGCATTTCACATTGGCGTCCCATCAGATTCCATCAAGGAAGGTGCGATTGAGGAACTGACCGATGTGCTGCGCCGCCGCTTTCCTTACGTCCTCGTAACCTGCGCCACCCGCGAGTTGCCCGCCGCAGCGTTCATGAAATTCCTGGGCCGCGCCAATTCCAATTACGTTTTCATCCAGCGCGACTCCGGCGACCTGGAACATCTCAATCGGCTGATGAGCACTCTGCACAGCCGTTTCAACGGTCACACGCATCGGCGCATCAAAACCGTTCTTTGCCTCGGCGAAGGAGAACTGATCGGTGATTTCGATCAACTGCTCGAGCAGGTGGACATCCCGATTCACAGCCATTTGCGCGGCTGTTTCGGCAACTCATCCATTTTCCGCACGGACATTCGCCGCATGGCCCGTGACATCAGCGGGCGACTCGTTGGGCTGGCATTGGCCTCCGGGGGCGCAAAAGGTTTCGCACACATCGGCGTCCTCCAGGTGCTCGAAGAAAACGGCATCGAAGTGGACATGATCTCCGGTTCGAGCATGGGCGCCTATGTCGGCTCGATCTGGGCTTATGGAGCGTCCGGCGCAGAAATGGAACGTCTGGCCCGCGAGATGCAACAACGCTGGGCAATCTGGGGCTTGATTGATCCCGTGTTTCCGCCGCGTCGCGGATTTCTACGCGGTACTGCCATCAAGCGCCGCCTGATGCGAACCATCGGTGAATCACACTTTGGCGATCTCGTCCGCCCCTTCCGCGTCGTCGCTACCAATCTCGAAACACTGGATCGGGTCGTCTTTTCTCACGGCCGCGTGGCGGACGCGGTTCATGCGAGCATCGCCGTGCCCGGCATCTGCGTGCCCGTATCGGTCGGCGAAAACACCCTTGCCGATGGCGGCATTGTTGATCCGCTCCCGGTGGATGTTTTGCGCGAGGCGGGCGTGAGTCGCGTCATCGCCGTCAACACCATTCCCACCACGGAACGGATGCGTCAGGCCTTGCAAACCCGCCGCGCCCGCGCGCGAGAAAATGGGCCGCGCACGAAGGAGAATTCCAGCGCGATCCTGCCATTCGACCAACACCTCAACTATTTCGCCCGCGGCAACATCCTCGAAATCCTCATGCGCAGTTTCCTGGGCGTGCAAACGCGCATGGCCGAAACCGCCTGCCTCCAGGCCGACCTGGTTTTGCGCCCGGACATTGACGACAACCGCTGGGTGGATTTTCGCAACCCGGACAAATACATCCTCGCCGGTCGCAGCATTACCCTCAAACAACTCGATGAGATCAAAGCGCTGATGCGGATCAGCCGTAACGGAGTGTCACATGAAACCGAACCGATCAAAGAATCGCTGGCCGCAGTTGAGTGAAGCGGCCTGCCGCGCGATGCAGGTCGATAAGCTCCGACGCTATTTGCGCGACGTGGTGTTGCCCTTTTCGCCGCACTACCGCGAGCTGTTCCAGCAACACGGCATCCATGCCGATCATATCCGTTCCCTGGATGATTTGCGCCACCTTCCGTTCACGTCCAAGACTGACCTGCTTCCCACGGCGGACAAGCCCGCGCGCTTCAAAGAATTCGTACTCGCCCCCGACCCTCGCGATCTGGCGCGCCGCCCGCAAACCATCTTGCGTGCGATGCTCCATGGCCGCGCTCAGGTGCAGCGGGAACTTGGCGATGAGTTCCGTCCGATTATGGTGCTCTTCACCACCGGCCGCGCCGCCGAGCCGTTGCCGTTCTGCCTGACCCAGCATGACATCTCAAATCTCGCCGAAGCCGGACGTCGCGTGATGGAGGTTTGTGGCGCGCAATCCCAGTTCCGCATGATCAATGCGTTTCCGTTCGCGCCGCATCTCGCGTTCTGGCTCACGCACTATGCGGGAACGGAATTTGGCGTCCTTGTCACCAGCACTGGCGGCGGAAAAGTCATGGGCACAGAGGGAAACCTCCGGTTGATGCGCAAGATGATTCCCGACGTTATCATCGGCGTGCCGACTTTTGTTTATCATCTGCTCCACCAGGCCGCCGATGAAGGGCTGCGTTGCGAAAATCTCAAGAAGATTGTCCTCGGTGGCGAGAAAGTCAGTGATGGCTTGCGCCAGAAACTTCGAGATCTCGCGATCGAGATTGGCTCGCCCGGGGTTGATGTTCATTCCACTTACGGCTTCACCGAAGCGAAAATGGCCTTCGCCGAATGCCCGACGCCACCGGACGTGCCGGCCAGCGGTTTTCATCTGTATCCAGACCTTGCCATTGTTGAGATTGTTGACCCGAAAACGGGCGAACCTCTTCCACCCGGCAGCCCGGGCGAAATCGTCCTCACACCCCTCGACGCCCGCGGCACTGTGGTTCTGCGCTATCGCACCGGCGATTGCATTGACGGCGGATTGACTTATGAGCCGTGCCCGCATTGCGGTCGCACCGTACCTCGCTTGATTGGAAAAATTTCGCGAGTGTCTGAAGTCCGCGAAATGAACCTCGACAAGCTCAAGGGCACACTCGTTGACTTCAACCAACTCGAACACGTCCTGGATGACGCGCCGCATGTTGGCGCGTGGCAGCTCGAGCTGCGCAAGCTCCACGACGATCCGCATGAAGTGGACGAAATCATTCTGCACGTTCAAAAGTCCGACGGCACGGATGACGAGGAACTTGCCCACAGTCTGCGCGAGCGCATGTTCAATCACACGGAGATTCATCCGAACCACATCCGCTTTCACAATGCCGAAGCAATGCGCCGATTACAGGGCGTTGGCGTCTTGATTAAAGAGCAAAAGGTCGTAGATCACCGGCCAAAGGCGAACGGAGTCACCGTGAATGGCACTGTCGCCACTCCCACATCCCTGGACGGCATGGTCCCGCGCCTCAAACCCAAAACCCACCGGCGGCTCCATACGTTGTCGCCGACAACCTTCAAAAGCACGCTGCCATGAACACAGAACGTCTCGTCATCGTTGATGGTGTCCGCACGCCGTTTTGCAAGGCGGGCACGGAACTCGCCACGCTCGGCGCGGAGGAACTGGGCCGCATGGCCGTTAGCGCTCTGCTGGCTCGCACCGCGCTCGATCCGAAGCTAGTCGATCAAGTCATTTTTGGTTGCGTGGGACAACCTGCCGAAGCCGCGAACGTCGCTCGCGTCATTGCCCTGCGTGCCGGCATTCCCGAAACCGTTCCCGCGATGACCGTGCACCGCAACTGCGCCTCCGGCTGTGAAGCGTTGACCCAGGCCGACGAATTGATGCGCGTTGGCCGTGGTTCGGTCTTCATCGTCGGCGGCACGGAAAGCATGTCCAACATTCCGCTGCTGTTCAAACGCGAAACGGCTGAGAAGTTTGGCCGACTCAACCGCGCGAAGACGTTTGGTCAGCGATTGCGCGTGATGGCTTCGTTCCGTCCCTCGGACTTCTCGCCGCGGGTTGGCTTGATGCTGGGCCTGACGGATCCCACCTGCGGCATGAACATGGGCGAAACCGCCGAGTTGCTCGCGCGCGATTTCAACATCAGTCGCGAAGAGCAGGACAAGTTTGCGCTCAAATCGCATCAACGCGCCCTCGCCGCGCGCGAACGCATCGCCGACGAGATCGCCCCGCTTTTCCTCACGAACAACGGCGCGCATCCCGTCACCCGCGACAACGGCCCGCGCGACAATCAAACCATCGAAGCGCTTACAAAACTGAAGCCTTTCTTTGATCGCAAGCACGGCACGGTCACAGCGGGCAACGCTTCGCAAGTCACCGACGGTGCAGTTGCCTTGCTCGTGACGAGCGAGAGTCGCGCGAAGGAGCTTGGTTACAAGCCACTCGGCGCGCTGGCCGGTTACGCTTATGCCGGTTGTGATCCGCGCCGCATGGGGCTTGGCCCCGTTTTCGCCATCGCCCGCGCTGAAACTCAATGCGGACTCAAGCTCAGTGATGCCGATCTCATCGAAATCAACGAAGCCTTCGCCGCGCAAACAATCGCTGTCAAAAAGGCGGCCGAGTCCGAGGAATTTGCCCGCAAGTTTCTGGGCCGCGATCAGGCGCTCGGTGAGATGCCCGAGGACAAACTCAACGTCAACGGCGGCGCGATTGCCCTCGGTCATCCCGTCGGCGCGTCCGGTGCGCGACTGCCGCTGACCGCGCTCAAGGAATTGCATCGTCGCAACAAGAAACGCGCGCTCGTCTCCGTCTGTGTTGGCGGCGGTCAGGGCGGCGCGTTGTGGTTGGAAAGGATGTGAGCCATGACTACGTTTGAAACAAAACCACAGTCCCGAACGGCAACTTCGGTTACACCACAGCAACCCGACCGCACCATTCACCGCACCGTTCGCAAGGATGGCATTGGTGTTCTGACGTTCGACCGGCCCGGTTCCGCCGCAAACATCTTTGACCTTCGCACCCTTCAGGAGCTCGATGCGGAACTCGACTGGATCGAACGCGAAATGTCACTCCGGGGCGTGGTGCTTCACAGCGCCAAGAAGGCGATTTTTATCGCGGGCGCGGATCTGAAGTCCATGAGCGAAGCCACACCCGACGGGATTCGCGAAATGATTGAGTTTGGTCAGCATGTGTTCAACCGTATCGCAGCCCTGCCGATTCCGACCGTGGCGGCGATTCACGGCGCCGCCGTTGGCGGTGGCTGTGAAATCTCGCTCGCCTGCGACTACCGAATCGCTTCGACGGACAAGGCCACAAAGATTGGCCTGCCGGAAACGCAAATTGGCTTATTGCCCGCGTGGGGTGGTTCAACTCGTCTGCCCCGGCTGATCGGCTTGCCGAAAGCGCTCGATATCATACTCGCCGGCAAGGCACTCGCCGCGAAGCCGGCATTGAAGTGTGGCCTGGTTGATGAAGTTGCTCCCGTCGAATACCTGCTGAAGGCTGCGGCCAGGAAGATTTCCCAGGGCAAACCGCACCGCAAAGGTCATACGCTCACAAACAATGCGCTCACCGCTCGCATCATTGCCGCTCGTGTGCGTCCGCAACTCTTGCGCAAAACCCGAGGCCACTATCCCGCCGTGACCAAGGCGCTCGAAGTTGCCACCCGCGGCACTTCGATGCCGATTGCGGACTCGCTCGCTTTGGAGCGAGACCGTTTTCTCGAACTGGCGCAAACCGAAGCAGCGCGCAACCTGATCCGCATTTTCTTCCTGCAAGAACGCGCGAAGAAGCTGACCATTCCAAACGCACTTCGCTCTGACGCCAAACCAATCGCCCGCACCGCCGTCATCGGCGCGGGCGTGATGGGCGCCGGCATCGCGCAATGGATCAGCGCGCGCCAGACGCCGGTCATCCTGCGCGACATCAACGCCGAGCAGATCGCCAAGGGGATGTCCACCATTGGCAAACTTTATCGTGACGGCACCAAACGCCACGTCTTCACGCCGCTTGAAGCACAACAAGGTTTGGACCGCATCACTCCAGCGCCTTCAGAAGTGCCGCTCCACAACGTTGACCTCGTCGTCGAGGCCGCCGTCGAAAAGATGGACCTCAAGAAGAAGATCTTTGCGAGACTTGCCGAGATTGCTTCCGACGAAACGATTCTAGCGACCAATACGTCCGCGTTGTCGGTCTCTGAAATTGCCGCCGCGGTGCGCCGGCCCGAGCGCGTCGTCGGTCTGCATTTCTTCAATCCAGTTCACCGGATGCAACTCGTCGAGATTGTCGCGGCGAAACAGACCGCGCCGGAAGTTCTCCAGCGCACACTGCAATTCGTCCAACGCATCGGCAAACTGCCTGTTGTTGTCAAAGACAGCCCGGGCTTTGTGGTGAATCGCATCCTGATGCCGTATCTCATCGAAGCCGGAAATCTCTTCGAATCGGGCGCAAGCATCGCGGACCTCGATGCGGCCATGTTGGACTTTGGAATGCCGATGGGTCCGATGCGCCTGGTGGACGAAGTCGGCACGGACATTTCCTTGCACGTGGCGAAAACGCTGGCGGCAGCATTTGGCGATCGCCTGAAAATTCCTGCCCACCTTGGCGAGATGATCGTGGCGGGACTGCTCGGACGCAAATCGGGTCGCGGCTATTACGTGCACGACAAATCCAAAAAAGACGCCAAGCCAAACCTCGGCGTGTTGGCTTATGTAAAGAACGATTCCGCGCGAACGCTCTCCCGCGACGAACTTTGTGAACGCATGGTCCTGCTCATGGTGAACGAATCCGCGCGCTGCCTCGAAGAAGGCGTCGTCGGCGCGCCGGACGACGTGGACTTCGCGATGATCATGGGCACGGGATTCGCGCCGTTCCGAGGCGGGCCGTTACGTTACGCGGATTCAACCGGCATCGCGAGAATCGTCGGTGCGATGGAAAAGCTTGTGGCCTCCGGGGCCAAACATTTCGAGCCATGCGA
>DASUGI010000064.1:0-2007 GCA_036274115.1 Verrucomicrobiia bacterium | reverse complement strand
TGGCGCGTTTTTCCAATTGGCGGGCACCATCGTGGTGTCGTTTGGTCTGCCGATTGGACTGCTCATTGCCAGGTTTGCTGACGTGGACATCCCGATGGCGGCCATTGTCGCCTCGATGCTTTTGGGCTGCTTCTATTTCCCAATGGCATTTTTGGCGGTGGCGATGAAGGACTCCGTCATGGCGGCGAATCCGCTTGTGGTGATTCCCACCATCTTCCGTGTCCCCTTCGAGTACCTGGTGGCTTCCATTGTCCTGATGGCGGTGTACGGCGTCCGCGTCGCCGGCGGGCTGGCGGCCGGGATGGCCGGGGACGTTTCCCTTTCTACGCGAGACATGTCCGTCTTGTTTATGGCGCTCGCCGGTCAAGGATTGTGGGCGTTTATCAGTGTCTATTTGCTCACCGTCAGTATGCGCGTCCTCGGCTTGCTCTATATCTCCAAGAAACACAAGTTTGGCTGGTTTTGACGGCTGAGACTGGCATCATTCTCGCAGTGAAAGTGCCGTGAACTCCGCTGGTTGGAGTTGTACCGTCTTAAATGAGTATCCGTATCGTGGTCAATCCGGGCACTGAGCAAGCCTGGGAAATTCTACTTCGACCGGGCTTAAACCGTATTGGATCTTCCGCAGAAAACGATTTCATTATCAATCATCCGTCGATTTCCCCGCAGCACTGTGAGCTGTGGGTCAGCGATGCCGGGGTTCTGCTCAAAGACCCGGGCTCCGCCAGTGGGACGTTTGTGCACGGTGCGCCGGTGCGCGAGGTCTGGCTGCAAAGTGGCGAACACATTCAATTCGGCGCCGTGGACTCAGTCTTCGAATCGCGCCAGCCGGCAAGCATTCCTCCACCGGTCAATCAACCCGCACCCGGTGCGACCATCGTCGTTGCCACCTTTGGCTCGCCACCCTCAAGCGGGTCCCCTTCGGTATTCAATCCGCCGGCCGAGGCCACCAGGTCTGGCCAGGAGGGGACTCAACAATCACTTCCGAGTCAACTTGAAGAAACTTCGGGGCGGCCAAAAAAGTTCCCGGTTCATTTTGCAGCGGAGTGCGAAGCGGAACGCCGGAAGCGATTTATTCTCGGCGCCGCTGGCGCCGTGGCCGGCAGCCTGATTGGCGTCTTGATTTGGTTTCTCCTCATCAAATCCACCGGATCGCCACTGCTGGTGATCGCGTGGGGCGTTGGGGGACTGACGGGACTGGGCGCCATGCTGTTGGCAAAGCACGGTGGCCTGCCGCTCGGCGTGCTTTCTGCCATCTGCGCCTTGGCTGGCATCGTCGCCGGCGAGTGTCTGGCAGCTAGCGCAATCCGGGAGCAGGAAGCCACGCGCCGCGCAAACGTTGCCTATCGCGTGCAACTGGAGTTCGCCAAGGAGGCATTGCGGGCGGAATCCCCGGAGGAGTTTCGCAAACTGCTGGCCCAGGTTAATGGCACCACCGCAGAAGAAGTTACGGACGACCAGATCAAGGCCTTTCAGGATGAAGAACTGCCGAGGTTGCGCAAGTTCGCCCTGGGCAAACCTTCCCGAGCCGAGTTTGTTGCCGAGCAACAACCGCTCTTTGCCGAAGAGTTTAGTTACAAAAACTATCTTGCCCGTGAAGATTTGAAATCCGGTCTCTTCCTGGTGCTCTTCGCGGGCCTTGGTATTGCCACCGCGTACCAGGTTGGGTCGGGACGAAAACCTGCCGAGTGAGTTACTAAAAAAATATCCGGCGCAGAAGCTCCGCGCCGGATGATCTTGCTTCAAAGTTACGCGCGCAGGCTCAAGGAGTCTTGAGCAGATAATATCGTTGTGGCTCGTTCGGATTCACCGCGTTGGTGAAGGCGAAGTTGCCATTGCCATCAAAGGCGTTGGTCGCTACCGGCGTCCAGTTCGCCAACGGCAGGCTGGCATCTGTGGACGTCAGCACGATGTAGGATGCTGATGTGTTTCCGCCGTTGGTTCCCGTGAGGAAGAACTGATTTCCATCGAGGCCAAACTCCTGGATACTCGGACGCGGTTTGTAAA
>DASUGI010000063.1:0-13338 GCA_036274115.1 Verrucomicrobiia bacterium | reverse complement strand
CTCGGGTGTTTTGAGCACTGATCCGGGCAGCAAGATGCTGCCCTCTACGTCAGGCAAGATGCCCGACGCTACGAGGCTTTACTTCTTCCTCATGGAGTTCGTGGACGGCGTGAACCTGCGCCAACTGCTTCACGCTGGCCGAGTTTCCGCGCGGGAAGCGCTGGCCATCGTGCCGCAGATTTGTGACGCGCTTCAATTCGCTCACGATCAGGGCATCGTGCATCGCGACATCAAGCCGGAAAACATTCTGCTGGATCGACGTGGCCGCGTGAAGGTGGCGGATTTTGGATTGGCGAAGATTGTGGGCGACCCCCTCACCCGTCCTTCGGACAGCCTCTCCCCCATTGGGGGAGCGGGACGAGGTGAGGGGGCAGCACTCACCGACGCCGGCAAGGTCATGGGCACGCCGCAATACATGTCGCCCGAGCAGATTCAAGCGCCAGGCGAGGTGGATCATCGCGCGGACATCTACGCGCTGGGCGTCGTGTTTTATCAAATGCTCACCGGCGAGTTACCCGGCAAAAGACTTGAACCGCCGTCGAACAAGGTTTCAATCGATGTGCGCCTCGATGAAGTGGTCTTGCGCGCTTTGGAGAAACGACCGGAGCTTCGCTATCAACAGGCGAGCGACTTCAAAACGCAGGTCGAAACAATCGCCGCTTCACCATCCGCCAGCAGTGCTCCTCCCCACTCCCACGCGTGGATGTATCGCGGCGTGGATTACCGCTCCAGGACGACGCTCTTCGGCTTACCGCTGATACACGTGACTTCGGGGCTTGATCCGGTCACGGGACGGCAACGCGTCGCCAAAGGCATCATTGCCATCGGCGGTTTGGCGAAGGGCGTTATCGCGTTCGGCGGAATGGCAATGGGCGGCATCGCGTTCGGTGGTGGGGCGATCGGAGTGATTGCGATCGGTGGCGGGGCATTGGGACTCATTTCTTTTGGCGGACTCGCCATCGGACTGCTCGCGGCAATGGGCGGTGGCGCGATTGGCTTCATTGCTGCCGGTGGCGGGGCGTTGGGCTATCTGACCTATGGCGGCGGAACCATTGGGGTTCATGCCTACGACGCCATGACCCATGACCCGATGGCGGAACGATTCTTCCTGCCGTGGGCGAAGACCGTCTTCGCCAATATGCAGTGGCTTAACTTTGTGGTGTTTGTGCCCTTGCTCGCGATCGGAGTTGGCGTGCCGCTCTGGCTGCAACGGCGACGGAACGTTGGCGCGACTCTCCCTGCGTCTGAAAATTCCCTTGGCGGGAATCCAGTGCCACAGAAGGCAACCGAGCACAACTGGTGGCAGATCACTCGCCGAGCGATACTGACGGGCCTAGCCATCGGAATCCTCACATTTCTTTGCTTTGCCGTCGTCACGTCGTTGATGTCGGATGTTTTTACGGCGACCGCCCGGGTCAAGGTGGATCGCCTGGTCACTCCCGACGCCACGTCAATTGCGCCGGCGCAGGTCTACGATCCTTACTTCATACAAACGGAATTTCACGTTATACAATCCGAGTCAGTGTTAGCCCGCGTCATTGAAAATTTGAATCTCAATGTCCGATGGGGAGAACGATATGCCAAAGGAGAGAAACTCACTAACGCCAGGACGCTGGAGCTGCTGAAGCAAAGGTTGCTGCTGCGTCCGGTTCGTAGCACAACGCTGATTGACATCAGCGCTTTCGATGAATTGCCGAGTGAAGCCGCCGAACTGGCGAACGCCGTGGCCGACAGTTATGCCGAATTCCGAAAACAGCAGGTACGCGCTTATCTTGAGGCAGCCCTGGCACAGCGCCCGACAGACCTGCGAGTGGCTGGTGAACCGCGACTTCAACAGGTGGAGATCATCGAGCGCGCTCCCTCGCCCACACGTCCGAGTCGCCCCAATCGCTTACTTAATCTGTTTATCGGCGCTCTCCTGGGGGTGGTCCTCGGATTTACTGCAGCCATAATCACATTTGTGTGGCTGTATCTCAGAGCCCGAGGAGGCGGAATTGCGCCCGTCGACACAACGCAAATCGGAAACACGCCCGCCTCGACTGCGAGTCCGGATGCCAAACTGCCCCCGTTCTCCTTCACCATCGCGATGGCTTACTTTGGAGCGCTGGTCTTGAGCGGACTGTGTGAATTGCTGGCCGGGCGACTTCCAGGCCGATGGGTTATCTCCTCGTTTGTGATAGCAGGTATTGTGTCATTGGTCGGGGCGTTCGTAATCAAACATCACGCTTCCAAACGCACACAACAGACCCTGCGCCGACTTGGCGCGATCAGCGGATTCATCGCCGCATTGCCCGTGATGGGCTTTGCAATTTTCTTTTTGCACGCCATGGGACAGGAAAGGTTCAACTGGAATCCTTCCATGAGCGAATTTGTGGTCGTTGCCCTGTCGTGGCTGGGCGCGGTGTTGTTGCCGCTGAGTTTCTGGCAATTGTCGCGTGGCATGGCACGACAGTTGGGAATGGCTCTCCTTACCATGCTGTTTGTCGCGGGGTTGGGAATCGCCGCTTGGGAAACGCACCGGCTCAAACAAGTCGCACGACAAGCGCGCGCCAAACAGCAACCGAGTGTGGAGGAGACAGACCGGATTGCGAAGGAAGCGACTCGCAAAAATTCCCAACTGGTGAACGAAAGTTCCGAACTCCTGAGGCAGAACCCAGGAGACCAGGCAGCCCGGCTTGTGGCCTTGAAAAAAACCCTCGATGAATTGCTCGTTCGTTACACCGAGTTTCATCCGGACGTGATCCGCTTGCGTCAGCAGATGCGGATGCTTGAGGAAGAACCTCTTACTGAGCCCGCCTACGAGGGTCGAAAACTGCACGATTGGCTCTTGGATGCACATGCTGGCCCCGAACTACGAGGGCAAGCGAAGAAGGCCATTGAGCAAATGGGAACAAACGTGATTCCCTTCCTGCTTGCTGATCTTGGAAACGGCAATCCACTGAAAATAAAGCGTGAGCGGCAGGATTCGCGCTCGGCAGACGAACGTGCGCGTCATGCAGCCTGGGCATTTGACGTGCTTGGCGACACCGCAAGGCCTGCGATTCCATCGCTTGAAGAACTTCTCGAAGTAACTCCAGGCTACGTTCCCAGTGCACTTGCAGGTATCGGTCGAGACGCTTTGCCCACTTTGTTGAAGGCGCTCACGAACGAAGTCTTCTGGGTTCGCGACAATGCCGCCGCCGCCATTGCCAATGGTATCCATCAGGGAAAGTTCAGCGGGCACGAAGCCATCGCTGCGTTGCCAATTGCGCTCAGCAATCTTTCCTACACGAACGCAACCAACAGTCTTTTTGAAGCAAACACCCGGGCTCGTGCGGAAGCGCTGATTCAAGCGATTCGAAGCGACCCGGCAGTTAAGGCGCTTGAAAACCAACGCTAGCGTCAGTGCTTTTCAAATCTGTGTCCATCCGTGTCCATCCGTGGTTAAATAACCCGGGTTTGACCTCCGAACATTCCAGTGAGCGATCAGGCGCGCCGGGCGATATCTTCGCCACGACGCATTGGACAGTCGTGCTTGCCGCGGGGCGACGTCACGAACCGGAGGCCGATCGGGCGTTGGAGCAGTTATGCCAGACGTACTGGTTTCCGCTCTATGCTTACGTGAGACGACGTGGCCATGAGAAGGCAGATGCTGAAGACCTCGTGCAGGCTTTTTTCACGCGCTTTCTCGCGAAAAACTATTTGGAAGGCCTGAGCGCTGAGCGTGGACGCTTTCGAGCCTTTCTCTTGGCTTCACTAAAGCATTTTCTCGCGAACGAATGGGACAAATCACAACGACAAAAGCGCGGCGGTGGGGTAGCCCATCTGTCACTCGATTGGCAGACCGCCGACACCAAATTTCAAGTCGCTGCCACGAACGAGCCCAGCCCCGACCAGGCCTTTGACCGTGAGTGGACACTGGCATTACTCAGCAAAGTCATCGAACGATTGCAGGCCGAGTGTGTCGCGGACGGCAAAGCCAAATTGTTTGAGCAGCTCAAAATATTTCTAGCGGAGGGAAAAGGTGAAACCGCCCAGAGCGAAGTGGCCAAGGTCCTGGGCATGGAGGAAGGCGCAGTGCGCGTTGCGGTGCATCGATTGCGAAAGCGCTATCGCCAACTGCTGCGCGATGAGATTGCGAACACCCTGTCTGATCCTGCGATGGTGGACGAAGAGATGCGTGCGTTGTTCGGCGCGTTTGTAGCTTAAGGGCGACTGAGAGCGAGGGTCAATATCCCGTGGTAGCGCAGATTTCCCAATCTGCTGACCACACGCCGCAAAGCGGCTTCTTTATTTGGGCATCCATATTGTGGCGGGCTTGGAAAGCCAATCGCCGAATTCCATTCGGCAGGACGTCAATTCTATCAGGCGTGTTGAAGTCAGTGGGGACAGCGGATTGAAAATCCGTCCCGCAGGCGCGGGAGCAGAGTGCAGCTCTACGCTACGGCCCCTCAGTTCGTGTCGCACCGTGACTTCAGTTGGCGGTTCACTTCGTTTCACATTTGCCGCATGCGCCCAACTTGAGAGCGACGGGTCAACTCGCGGTTTTTGGCATCGTAGAATTCGGCCGGGTTGTAGTCATCGGTCAACACCAGTCCATGATCCGGCGGAGTGGCAAGAACCCGGGCGAACACAGCTCGAGCCCGCGAGCGGAGCATGGGATGCACGCGATCCAATTCGGGTGCCCGCACAAACACCGGTGAACTGCGGTCGGTCGCGACAAAGTAGTTTTGATTGTCATCACTGTGCATCTGCACTCCCGGGAAAACGGATTCCAAAGTCCGGCGCAAAGACGCTGCAAAAAAGTCCCGATCGTCGTCCAGGTGGCAAAAGGCATTGATGACCAGGGTGCCGCCGGGCCGTAAAACGCGGCGCATGGCGGCAAACGCTTCGCGGGTCATCAGGTGCGAAGGCGAAGAATCGCCCAGAAACGCATCGAGCGCGATCACGTCGTACTGTTTGCGGCACTCGTTCAGAAAATGGCGGCCGTCGTCGAAGCTGATGTTCAAGTGTTCCGGTTCGAGGTCAAAGTACTTCACCGCGACCGGCAACACCCCCGGATTGATTTCCACCACGTCCACCCGTGCGCCTTCCTTCGCAAATTCCATCGGCACAATGCCGACGCCCATTCCGATGCACAGCACATCGCTGATGTTGGTGGTATAGGCGCGGGCCAGGCCAGCCAGCATGTAGGTAAACAGGGCGGCGCTTTGCTTGCGCACCGGGTCGTAGGCATTCTGAAACAGATTGTCGTTGGCATAAATGCGCGCCTTGCCATCGCGCTGCTCCAGCACCACGAGGTCGCCGAAATTGGAATTGCCGCGAAACAGTTCGACGTAACCAGTGTGCTGGTGGATGGGACTGCGGCTGGCGAGCAACGCAATGACAATTGTCAGCCCGGCGGCAACCACGAGGGGAGCGCGCGCCCGGCGGTGGAAGAAAACAAAGTAACCGGCGCTTACCAATACCAGCAGAGCCGCCGTCAAATACATCGAGACCGAATTCGGCAGCAGTGGAAGCATGAAATAGCCAATGCAAATCGTGCCGACAAAACTTCCCAAAGTACCGATGGCCGTCAGCCGGCCTGCTGTTCCGCCCACGCCTGCCACCGACGCCGTCATGACGCGAATCAGGAAAGGGCCGGTCATTGCCAGCAAGGCCAGGGGAACGAAAAACAGGAAAGTGGAAGCCAGCAAGGAACCGGTTGCCAGTTTGAAATCAAGACACCAATACGCCACCGATTCACAGATCAACACTGTCAGCACCAGATAGGCGGCGGCGGCGAGGATGACGCCGTAAAGCATGCCCGGATTCTGGGAGCGGTCCGCCAGCCGTCCGCCGACATAGTATCCGCAGGCCAGCGACACCAGGGTTACTGCGATTTGTGCCGTCCACACGAAGTGAGAAAGCCCCAGGAACGGCGACAACATTTTCGCCCCCAGAATTTCCACGATCATAATTGCCCCACCCGTGACGGCGGCGGTGAAATGAAGGTACCGGCTCAAGTGCCTGGAGACCGCGGGTGCAGCAGGTGCAGCTGAGGCAGTAAGTGGTCGGGGCGCCTTTTTCACGCGCGCGATTCTACGACAGAGAAAGGTTCGGGCAATGTTTTAACGGCGAAGAGGCGCGCTTTGTTCGGAGCGCTCGTCCTGCTCCTCGAACGGACGCTGCAAGACCGAGGACGAGGATGAGAATGACGACGAGGAGGAGGCCAGAGATAGCCCGCCGAAGAACGCCACATCGCGCAGGCTTGCCCTTTCGCGGCAGGGGCGTAGGCTCGCAGCGTGAACACCTCCCGCACGGCGTCATCCGAGTCATCGGCCGCGAATGTGTTGCCTCGTCCGGCATTCGTCACCACGCACTGGTCGATCGTGCTATCCGCCCGCGACCAGGATTCACCCAAGTCAAGTGAGGCGTTGGAAGCGCTGTGTCGAACGTATTGGTTTCCGCTCTACGCCTTCGTTCGGCGGCAGGGCTGCGGTCCGCATGACGCGCAAGACCTGACGCAAGAATTCTTCGCTCGCCTGCTGGAAAAGGGTTATCTGAATTCAGCCACGCAGGACAAGGGTCGCTTCCGCACTTTCCTGCTGGTGGCATTGAAGCGCTTTCTCGCCAACGAATGGGATCGCCAACACGCGCAGAAGCGCGGGGGGTCGGCGCAGATTGTTCCCATTGATCCGGAGCTTGCAGAATCTCGTTTCGTGGCGGGGCCGGCACACGAACTTCAACCGGATTTGCTCTTCGACCGACAATGGGCCCTGACGCTGCTCGACCGAACGATGTTGCGACTGCGGGACGAGTATGTTTCCAGCGGGCGCGCCAGGCTGTTCGAGCTGTTGCGCGGGTGCCTGACGAAGGATGAATCGGCCTTGCCCTACGCTGAAATTGCCGCCCGTCTCAATCTCACCGAGCCCGCAGTAAAGATGGCGGTTCAACGCTTGCGCGCCCGCTATCGGGAAATTCTTCGAGCGGAGATCGCCGACACCGTGGCCGGCCCGGAAGAAGTTGAGGCGGAGATTCGGCATTTATTTTCCGCGTTTGGCAAATGAAACGTAGTCGGCGAGAGATTTCCCGGGGCGGGGCGGTTTCCATGAACCTCTCCCAAAGATTGGGGGCGGACAAAGATCGAAAAAGAGAAATGAAGAATCTTTGTCCGCCTCTAATCTTTGGGTTTCCTTTTTTCCGCTTCAGGGTTCAAATCTCGAACCCGTTGGGAGAATTCTCACTTTGCCCCTCGATCCTCGTTGAAGGGAGAGGAGACCCCGCGTTCTCACCTCTTCGCATGAACCTCTCCCAAAGATCCGGGGCGGACAAAGATCGAAAAAGAGAAATGAAGAATCTTTGTCCGCCCCTAATCTTTGGGTTTTCTTTTCCGGTTCAGGGGTTCAAAGCGCGAACCCGTTGGGAGAATTCTCACCCTGACCCTCGATCGTCGTTGAAGGGAGAGGAGACGCTCGCCGACGTCAGTTGCTGTTTGCGCGCGCACGTTACAGGCGCCGGGGGAGCACGGAACGCGCATAAAATGTGGCGTTACCTTTCCGGGGATTTGCTTATGTATGGAGTGGAAAGAGTCTATGGCTGAGTCTGGAAAACATTCGGCGAACCGCAAGTGCACCCAGTGCGGGGCTGACCTCCCCGGCAACCTGCCCGACGAGCTTTGTCCCAAGTGCCTGCTCAAAGCGGCCATGGGAACACAACCGGTGCTCGGACCGACGGGAACTGTCGCACTCCCGAGTCCTGACACGAAATTTCGTGGACTGCCACAACCCGGCGAAGAACTCGGGCATTATCGCATCGTGCGCGTGCTGGGCCGCGGGGGGATGGGCGCAGCCTTCGAGGCGGAGGATCTTGAAACTGGTCGGCGCGTCGCGCTGAAAGTTTTGAGCCACACGTTGGATGCGCCGGATGCACGCGAACGCTTCTTCCGCGAAGGCCGGCTCGCCGCTTCCATCAACCATCCGAATAGCGTTTATGTTTTCGGCACAGAAGAAATCGGCGGCACTCCGGTCATCTCGATGGAACTCGTCGCCGGCGGCACATTGCAGGATCGCGTGTCGACGCGCGGGCCATTGCCCATCGGTGAAGCCGTGGATGCGGTGCTGCAAATCATCGCCGGATTGGAAGCCGCGCAACGCATCGGCATCCTGCATCGCGATATCAAGCCATCTAATTGCTTTTGTGACCTGGATGGCACGGTGAAGGTGGGTGACTTCGGCCTTTCAATTTCCACCACGGTTCGCACTGAACCTGCACTCACGGCCACCGGCGCATTCCTCGGCACGCCCGCGTTCTGCCCACCGGAACAGTTGCGGGGTGACGAGTTGAATGTCCGCTCGGACATGTATTCCGTCGGTGCGACGCTGTTCTACCTGCTCACCGGACGAACGCCATTCGAAGGCAAGTCGTCCGTGCAATTGCTGGCCACCGTGCTCGAGCAACATGCCCCGTCGCCAACAAAGTTCCGCAAAGACATTCCGCGCGGACTCGCCAACGTGATTCTCCGTTGCCTGGCCAAGCAGCCGACGGACCGTTTAAAGAATTATGCTGAATTGACCCAGGCATTGACGCCCTACAGTTCCGCCGCACCGACGCCAGCCACGCTGGGATTGCGTTTCGCTGCCGGCGTTGTCGATCACCTGCTGGTGGGATTCGTTTGCTTCACGATTATTGCGCTTGTCTCCAAGGATATTATTTTCGCGATGGATGCCTGGTCGCGCCAGCCGTCGGACATGTTGCTCTGGATGCTGGGCGGTTTGCTGCTGGCGGCCAGTTACTACACCGTGATGGAGGCGATCTGGGGATTCACCGTTGGCAAAGCGCTCTGCCGATTACGGGTGGTTGGTCCTGACAATGGCACGCCCGGCTGGGGACGTGCAATCGTTCGAGCGGGAATGTATGTGCTGTTGCCTCCACTGCCCTATTGGCTGGCGTTTCAAGGCGACTACCGGGCGGTACTCAGCATGCCGCAACCATTGCAATTCCTGCTGAGTGCGACGTTCGGGCTCGTGTTGCTGGGATTATTCTGCACCGCGCGTCGTCGGAACGGTTTTGCCGCCTTGCACGATTTGGTGACGCGCACCCGCGTGCTGGCGCGAGTGGCCGTGCAAGCTCGGCCTGGACTGGAATCGAGCGAAGCGCCTCCACCCGCTGCCACCGAACAGACAGTTGGTCCTTATCACGTTTTGGAAACGTTGCACGCCTCCGCAAATGAACAATGGTTACTGGGCTACGATCTCCGGCTGCTGCGCAAAGTATGGCTGCGCCTTCTGCCATCAGGAACACCACCAGTGGACGCAAGGTTGCGAAACCTGGGGCGCGTCGGTCGATTGCGTTGGCTGACGGGCCGACGGTCGCCGGAGGAAAATTGGGATGCCTACGAAGCGGCATCCGGCCAACCGCTCCTGAAGTTGATTCAAGTTGCCCAGCCATGGCGCAAGGTGCGGTTCTGGCTTTACGATCTGGCCAATGAGGTCAGTGCTGCAGAAAAGGACGGCACACTGCCAATCGTGCTGGCACTGGATCGCGTTTGGATCACATCCGATGGGCGCGCCAAGCTTCTGGATTTTACCGCGCCCGGCATGACGGACCATTCTCCCGCCGCTACGTCACCACAAAGCTTCTTGAACGACGTCGCCAATGCATCACTGACAGGTGAGAGCGGCGCTGAGAAGCTGGCGACCAAATCGTGCCTTCACCTGCCATTGCATGCGCGCGGGTTTTTGCAAAGCCTGGCGGGGTTACCGGATACGCAGTCGGTCGCACGCGCTTTGCAACCATTGTTGCAACGAGCATCCGAGGTCACGAAGCTGCGCCGGGCAGCAATCCTAGCAGGATGCCTCGCCGTCCCGATGGTCGTTACGGTCGGAATGTTGATGGGCATTGCCATGCTGGATCGCTGGACGACACGCAATCCTGGAGTCATGGAACTCAACAGCCTGTTGCACTTGCGCGGCGGCATGAACTCGCGCTGGGCAAGAAATCAGCCGCATCCGACCGATCGACAATTCGCCATCTTTATCGCGCAGCACTACAGCCAAGTCATCACGAATCAGGATCGTTGGAATGACTTGTATGTGATGTCGATGATCCAGGGCGAAAACCGGAAATTCGCCGAACAGAGCGTGGCTGGACCTGCGGCCTCGGAAAAGGAAATTGCGGAAGCCGAAGCTGCGTTGGGAAAATACGTTTCCAAAGTGGACAGCATGTCTTTCTTCAAGCGGCCCGACTTCGTGCCCACAATGTTTTTGGCCAGCCTGGCTATCTACGTAGGCGCGCCGGCCTTAATCGCGGCACTGTTGTTCCGTGGTGGTTTGGTTTTGCTCGTGTCCGGAGTCACGTTTGTGCGTCGCGACGGCGCGTTGGCTTCGCGACTGCGAGTCTTCTGGCGCGGATTGGTGGCCTGGAGTCCATTGTTGGCAGCGCCCTTCGTGTTTGGGTTTCTGAAGCCGATCACCGGTAACATTATCGCCGGGGCGGTTGCCGCCTGCCTGGTCGGCGTGCCCGCGGTTCTTTCCATGGTCTTACCCAATCGTGGCCTTCCGGATCGCCTGGCAGGCACGTGGCCGATCTTACGCTAACCGAAAACTGATTATGAAAAACGCATTGATCCTGATATTCGCACTCGGCGCAATAACCCTTGGAGCCCTTTGCCTGCTCCAATCGCGCAGCCTCTCGCAACAAAAAGAACAACTCGCCGCGTTACGGAGTGAGGCCGAGCAACAGTCTCGCGAGTTGGCTGACCTGCAATCATCACATCAACTGTTGGAAAAGCAGCGCCAGGAGCTGCTCGACCAAACGAGTCAATTGGCGGCCAAGGTCCAGTCACAGCTCAAGGCTGGCAATCCTCAAGCAGCTTCGGTGGAGACTGCCTCCACAACCGCAGCCGATCAACCCAAGTCAGCGAACGACAAGAATCCATTTGGCAATTTTCTCGCGAAGATGATGGAAGATCCGGAAACCAAAAAGATGATCCGCGAGCAGCAACGGACCGTGTTGGACCAACTGTACAGCCCGCTCATCAAGCAACTGGGGCTTCAGCCCGATCAGGCCGAACAGTTCAAAGACTTGCTCGCGGACAACATGCTCAAGAGCGCGGAGAAAGCGACCTCGCTGTTCGGCACCGATTCAGCCACGAATCGCACCGAAATGGTCGCCAAACTGACTGAGGAACAAAAGAGTTTCGACGAACTCGTCCGCGGCTTTCTGGGCGAGAGCGGCTACGCCCAATATAAGGATTATCAGCTCACCGCCGGCGAGCGGACCCAGTTGAATCAGTTCCGCCAAACCATGGGGAGCGAGAATGCGCTTACGGACCAGCAGACCGATCAGTTGTTGGCGTTCATGAGAGAGGAAAAGCAAGCGGTAACGGCGGCAGGAGGCATGGCTTCTTTTGACGGACAGGACCCAGCCAGCATGCAAGCCATGTTCACCGGCGAAGGCATCGACAAGGTCCTCCAAAACCAGGAAGCCATCGGTAAGCGAGTGTTTGAACGTGCTCGCGGGGTGTTGTCCGAAAGTCAACTGGCGGCGTTTGGAAAATTCCAGGCGAATCAACTCCAGATGATGCGCGTGGGTATGAGCATGGCACGGCAGTTTATGTCTTCCGACGCCAAGCCAGGTGGAACGCCCAATCCGTAGCTTTGCATCGTTACCACCACCGAACAGCAGAATGATTGAGGGCAGAACAATTCAAAACGATCATTCTGCTTTCGCATCGCTCTGCCAATCGTAAGCCCCGGCGAGGCCGGCTGCTTTTCGGAGCGCGACTGTGCTGAAAGCCAGTCGCAGCACGGTGGCAATGCGAGGCGCGGACGAACTTGATGCGCGGCGGATAGAGCGCGTACAGCCATGTCCGCCGTTTCACCGCCAATTTCCAGGTATCCTTATTTTCGAATTCACGCGGACAAGGCTGTCCGCGCTCCTATGCGGTCTTGCACATTGGCCGGCACCGGCTAGGCTCGGATTGTTGAACACTTCCGCGCAAGCTGACGCAGCCGGGACCACCGGCGGTAGACCGGCGGACGGCCGGACCTTCGTTACCACGCATTGGTCCGTCGTCCTCAGCGCAGCGCGCAATGACACCACTCAAGCACACGACGCCCTGGCCAAACTCTGCCAGACGTACTGGCATCCTCTCTACACCTATGTGCGTCGGCGCGGTTACTCGCCCGAGGACGCCGAGGATTTGACCCAGGGATTTTTCGCCGCGCTGCTGCAACGCAAAGCGGTGTCCACCGTGAGTCCGGACAAAGGCCGCTTCCGCTCGTTCCTGCTCGCAAGCCTGAATCATTTTCTTTCGGACGAATGGGACAAGGCGCGTGCGGAGAAGCGAGGCGCGGGCAAAGTGATTTCGTTCGATACCCAGGCGGCGGAGACGTGGCTGAATCAAGTGCCCTCCAAAGAGATTTCACCAGAGAAAGCCTTTGAGTTGCGCTGGACCATCACGTTGCTGGAACAGGTTTATCGAACGCTTGAGGAAGAACATCAGCGGCAAGGCAAAGCCGGATTGTTCGACGTCTTGCGCGGCACGCTGGCCGGACCGGGAAACGCTGCGCCGTACGCGGAACTGGGGCAGAAACTGGATTTGAACGAAGGCGCAGTGAAAGTGGCGGTGCATCGGTTGCGCCAGCGTTATCGGGAGTTGCTGCGGCAAGCCATCTTTGAAACCGTCGCGAATGACGCGGACGTCGAAGAGGAATTGCGTTACCTGCTGCGAATTGTCGCGGGCGGATGATTTTTCGGTAACCTCGAATCGGGGATTCCTTTGTAAAGGGTGAAGGAACAGTATGGCGACTGAAAACAAATGCCCGCATTGCGGAAAGCCCGTCCCGGCGACGGCGCTCCAAGGCATTTGTCCGGAATGTATGCTCAAGGCGGGATTGGCCGAAACCGGCGAGGCAGGACCGGACGGGACTATCGTAACCAAAGCGACCACGCCCGTGCCCCGTATCGAAGAGCTGGCGCCACATTTTCCCCAGTTGGAAATCCTCGAATGCCTCGGCCGCGGCGGCATGGGCGCGGTTTACAAGGCGCGGCAACCGCGACTGGACCGCTTCGTCGCCTTGAAGATTCTCTCGCGCAAACGCGACACCGGCATCAGCGACGCTGAGTTTGCGGCGCGTTTTCAGCAGGAAGCCCGCGCCCTCGCGCGACTCAATCATCCTGACATTGTGGCCGTTCACGATTTCGGCGAGGCGGGCGGCTTCAACTATCTGATCATGGAGTTTGTGGACGGGCTGACGCTCCGGCAATTGCTGCAAACGGGAAAACTCCCGCCGGAACAAGCGTTGACCATTGTGCCGAAAATTTGTGAGGCGCTGCAATTCGCCCACGAGCGCGGCATCGTGCATCGCGACATCA
>DASUGI010000062.1:0-10454 GCA_036274115.1 Verrucomicrobiia bacterium | reverse complement strand
GGCGATTCTCAAGCATCCTTGTTCGCACAACGATGTTACCAGCCCGGCACCGCCAAGGCCACGTTCGGCACGGGCACCAGCGTGTTGCTCAACATCGGCAACCGGCTGCGCGTTTCCAGGAAAGGCGTGGTTACGGCGCTGGCCTGGGTCTGGCGGGGCAAACCCACTTACGCCTTCGAAGGTCTCATCAATTTCTCCGCCGCCACCATTGCGTGGCTGAAAAATCAACTCGGTTTGATCGCTGACGCGTCCGCGATCGAGGCGTTGGCCACCAGCATCAAAGACAACGGTGGTGTTTATCTTGTGCCCGCGTTTGCCGGTTTGAGTGCGCCTTACTGGTCGCCGGAAGCCCGAGCCGCAATTGTGGGCATGACCGCGCACACTCGAAAGGAACACATTGTCCGCGCCGCACAGGAAGCCATCGCGTATCAAATCCGCGATGTGCTCGATATGATGCGCACCGATGCGAGGGTGAGGTTGCAGAGCCTCCACGCCGACGGCGGACCGACGCGAAATAAGTTCCTGATGCAATTCACTGCTGACCTGACGCGCACAGAAATCAAAGCCGCCGAAGTGGCGGAAAGTTCTGCCTGGGGAGCGGCGATGAATGGGCTGCTGGGCCTGGGCATCTACAAATCGTTGGAGCAATTATCCGCCTTGCCGCGCGCGCAACAGGTCTTTCGTCCGAAGATGAAACCAATCGACGCGAAGAAATTTCATGCCGGTTGGCAGCAAGCCGTGCGGCGGGTGCTGTGATTTTTCTTGTGCCGCGGGCGCAATCCCCTAAAACGCCCCTGCATTTTGCGTTTTGTCATGACGAAGAAACAACTCCAGTCGCTCGCGAAGAAACACGGCACCCCGCTCGTGATCGTGGATCACGATGAAATCCGCCGCAATTACGCACTGTTCCGGAAACATCTGCCGCGGGTGCAATGCTACTTCGCGGTCAAGGCCAACGCCGAGCCGGCCATCGTAAAGACCCTCTATAAGGCAGGCGCGAGCTTTGATGTGGCGTCGCTACCCGAGTTCATGCTGGTGTACGAAAACATCAAAAAACTCCCGGCCAAAGCGCAGCAGGATTTCATCTGGGACAAAATCATCTACGCCAATCCGACCAAGCCGAAGGAAACGTTGCTCGCGCTCGACAAGTACAAACCCCTCGTCACCTACGACAACGTAGATGAACTGGAGAAGATCAGGAAATACGCGCCGCACGCGGGTGTGGTGTTGCGGCTGGCGGTGGCGAACACAGGGTCTCAGTGCGAACTCTCGAACAAGTTTGGTTGCGAACCGGGCGAGGCGGTGGATTTGATTCTCGCCGCGCAAAAGCGTGGATTGGTGGTTGAGGGCCTGAGTTTCCACGTCGGCAGCCAATGCACGAACTTCGAAAACTTTGTCCAGGCCTTCAACGCTGCGGCGGCGGTGATGAAGGAATCCCGCGAACGTGGTCATGAGATCAAGATTCTCGACATCGGCGGAGGATTCCCTGCACCTTACAACAAACACGTAAAGCCATTCCCCGAACTCGCGCGCGTCATCAACGCGGAGATCGATCGCCTCTTTGCGCCGGACATTCAAATTCTTGCCGAGCCGGGAAGATTCCTCGTCGCGACTGCCGCAACCAGTGTGGCGCGCGTCATTGGCAAAGCCATCCGCAACGGGAAACGCTGTTATTACATTGACGACAGCGTGTATCACACCTTCAGCGGCATCATCTTCGACCATTGCCAATATCCCTTGCAGGCGTTCAAGTCCGGGAAGAAGGAAGTGTGCGCCGTGTTCGGTCAGACGTGCGACGGCCTGGATGTGATTTCACAATCCGACCTGCTGCCTGATCTTGATATTGAAGATCTGGTCTATGCGGAGAACATCGGCGCTTACGGCAGCGCCTCGGCCACTTACTTCAATGGTTTCCCACCGGCCAAGGTGATTCACGTGAATCAGTGATCAGCCCAAGCACCTGAACTGCAGCCGGCAGCGGCTTATTCAAAGGAAACGGTGCGGCGGCAGCACTTCTGATCCTTCTACTGATTTAATTCGCGAACCGGAGGAGTGGAAGGTTGATCCCGATCCTGGTGGCGAAGCGCACGCTCGCCAGGCGGGTCGAACTCATTTTCGACACTCTTCGCTGAAACTTTTTTATCCTGCCGCCGTCTTTCCGTGGCATATGATGAGCGCATGACGCGCGGCAAACACATCTGGCTCGTGCCATTGCTGCTGGCCGTGTTGGTGGGCGGCGTGGGCTGGTGGGCGGACCGCGAGCTGCGTCGCGCGGTGCAACAGGAGTTGCGCGATGATTTGGAATCCATTCTCGATGCCAACGTCACCGCGTTGGAAATCTGGATGGAAAACCAGAAGCGTCTGGCAGCCTCCCTCGCTGACGAACCCGGCTTGAAGGCGGGAGCGCTTCGATTGCTGGAGCAATCGTCCAGTGGATTCACCAATCGCGTTGCGCCCGGCGAGTTTTCCCGCGAGCTCTTCGCCAACGAGCGCCTCCAGGAGCGCGTGCGCTCGTTAGGCTACGGCATGGTGCAACTGGTCAGCACGAATTTCACCGTCGTTTCGGATGTCGGCCGGCGACGAAGTCGGCAGGGCAACAAAGTGCTTGAGGAGTTGCAGCCGAAGTATTCCGAATTATTCACTAACGGCGAGGCCATCGTCATTACGCCGTTCAAGGTCAGACCGCCGGAGTTTCCACGAAGACCCGGCAACCGTCCTGGTAATCAGCCGCGTCCGCCGGCCGAAGCTTTCCGGCCACCGGGAGAAACCAATAATGCCGCGGCTCGTGGCTGGCGCCCGCCGCCGCGCGATTTCACGGTGATGCAGGTGGCAGCGCCCATCAAAGACAATGAGGGCCACACTCGCGGCGCCCTGGCGTTGATCATCGATCCGGACGCGGAATTCACCCGCATTCTTTCCGTCGCAAGTCCCGGGCATTCCGGCGAAACGCTGGCGTTCGATGGCGAGGGTGTGTTGATTTCGAAGAGCCGCTTTGACGAAGAGTTGAAGCGGTTAAAACTGTTGTCGGACGAAACCAATGCCGTGTCCGCGCTGACGCTTTCCCTGCGCGACCCGGGCGGCGACCTGACGCAAGGCTACGTGATGAACACTAATGCGACTCATCCGTTGATGCCGATGGTCGAGCGGGCGATCGAGGGAGAGCCGGGCGTCGAGTTGTCGCCCTTTCGGGATTATCGCGGCGTGCCGGTCGTGGGCGCGTGGCGGTGGCTGCCGAAGTATGGATTTGGTGTGGGGACCAAGATCGACGCGCGCGAAGCGTTCGAGCCTTTGCGAGTGGTGCGGCGGGTATTCCTGATTTTGTTTCTGCTGCTGGTGTTCGCGTCGTTGATCATCCTGTTGTTTTCAATCGTGCAAGCCACCTGGCGACGGCGCTTGACCGAGGCGGAGTTGAAAGCGCGTCAACTCGGGCAATACAAATTATCGGAGAAGATCGGCGCCGGCGGCATGGGCGTGGTTTACAAGGCGCAGCACGCGCTGCTCCGTCGCGAGACGGCGATCAAGCTGTTGTTGCCGGACAAGGCCAACGCTGACGCCATCGACCGATTCGAGCAGGAGGTGCGTTTGACCTGCCGCCTCACGCATCCGAATACGATTCAAGTGTTCGACTACGGCCACACCCCGGACGGGATTTTTTATTACGCGATGGAATATCTCGACGGATTGAACCTGCACGACTTGGTTTATCGCTATGGGGCGCAGCCGGAAGAGCGCGTTGCCTATATCCTGATTCAAATCTGCGAATCGCTCGCGGAAGCGCACGGCGTGGGCCTGATTCATCGCGACATCAAACCCGCGAATGTCTTTCTTTGTGATCGCGGTGGCGTGCCGGACAGCGTGAAGGTTCTGGACTTCGGACTGGTGAAACGCGTCAGCGAGGCGGCCGATACGCCCCGGGTGGTCGAGGTTGCGGGCGAGCATGGGATCGTCGGCACGCCTAACTTCATCGCGCCGGAAGCCATCAAGGATTGCAACCAGTCCGACGTGCGCAGCGACTTGTATTCGCTGGGTGCCCTTGGCTATTTCGTGTTAACGGGCCGTGAGGTGTTTGAGGGTGATTCCATCAACGAGTTGTGCCGGAAGCATCTTACTGAAACTCCCGTGCCGCCCGGCGCTCGAATCGGCAAGCCGTTCAATGCACTTCTGGAATCTCTGATCATGCGGTGCCTGGAAAAAGACCCGGCGCGCCGTCCCCAATCCGCTCGCGAACTGGCGCAGGCGTTGGCTCAATCGCACGCTGCCGAAGCGTGGACGCCGGAAGAACGAGCCCGCTGGTGGGCGGAATATCGCCAACGTGCTGCCGAAGACACCAAACCGGCAGTGCAGCTCGACTCATCACTGGTGGATAAAACTGTAAAGATCGAATTCGCTGATCGCACGCCTTGAGCGGTCGGCGTTTCATCAGCGAATCATTTGTCGAATGGCCTCGAGCGCCGCGCGATTGCTGCGTACGCCGGACCAATTGTAGATGCAGAGATAACGACAGCGCGGGTCGGCCAGTGTGGCAGCCAACGCATTCTTCCAGGCCGCAGTCTCGTTCTTCCCCTGATACAACCATTCCACCGCCGCCCAATGAGGTGCATCACTGGCTTTGAGCGCTGCCGGCACCCCGATATCGCCGCTGGGATCCGCTGCGTGCCGGTAAAAGCTCCAACCGGGACAACTGAGGGAATTAACCGCCGTTGCGTACAGCAGTTCACCCTCTTTCCAACCCGCCACATGCGTAAACAATTTCTCGCGCGGCACGCCCAGTTGATTGGCTTCACGGCAGAGGTCATAAAGATGACGCCGCACGACCTCCGCCAGATCCGCCTCGGTGATGTTCCCATCTGTTCGAATGCCCGCGGTCTTCACAGCGGCGTAACCGATCTGCACCACGCCCCGCGCGGGCGGTTGTTCCGCTTTCAATCCGTGAACGGGATCGTTGCTTTCAGGTTGGCTCAGCAAGTCATTCCCACCGGGATAATACCAGGCATTGACGCCGATGGATGATTCCCAGCCCACCTTGATGCCGATCAAAAGCTCCTTCTGATTTGGCGGCAACTCACGCCACCAGTCGAACACGATCGGGATCAATGCCCGCATTTCCTCGTGGCAAGCTTCACGATAACGCGGACTCATCAGATTCGGCGGCGGCAACACGCGGAGCTGCCGCCCCCAATTGCGCCAGGCGATTTTAATCGCGCTGTCGGACGACCAGTTGGTCCATTCGACGTTCGCGCGGTTGGCCGGCGAGTACCCGGCACGATTGGTATCCCACCAGTTCCACAAGTCTGGTCGATTGCCCCACCATTGTTCTCCATCCAGTTGCACCACAATGGGGGTGTCGGTTTCCCGCGCCAGCCGGAGAAACTCCCTTAGGTTCGCGGCCACTCGTTCGCGCGGATGCTGTAAGTAAGAAAAAATGCTGGCAATGCCGACTCGGACTTTGCTGGTCGGCTGGTTGGTAAGCGCTTTGGTGATCTCGGCAAAAGAGTCCGCAACGCGACCTTCGCTCACGTTTAACACGATGAACTGGTCTGCGGCTACTGACCTCAGGCCAGAAACCAGCAGGCCGAAGACCGAAAGCCAAAGCTTTAGACGCGATCGTTGCACGATTGATGTCGCCATACAATGGAGACAACGGGCGGCTCCAAACAAGCCTTTGCACTTTCTCTCGAGGGCTTGTCACTTGGATGCGACGATGCTGGTGAACAATTTGTCTTGATGCTTTGCGCATGCCGTGGAGAATCGACTCATTCCGGCAGAAGAGTTGAAGTGCGACTCTCCGGCGATACGGTTTCGAGCTTGAGTGATTTTTGAAGTTGTCGCAGTTCCTGAGCCGGCACACTGGCGTTACTGCTGTTGGGCGGAGGCGCTCTTGTATTGCGGCGTAACCGCAGATAGATTCAACCCAAACGAACCAACCCGTCAGCCTACGGCTGGCGGGTTTTGTTTTGGCGATATGAGGCCATTTGAAAAATTCGTGTCGCGGCGCGTCCCTCCGTGGTTAGACTCTCCCGGCAATTATGGAATACGAAGCGGTTATCGGTCTGGAAACCCACGTTCAACTCAAGACGAAGTCGAAGATGTGGTGCGGTTGCGCCAATCAATACGGCGCCGAGCCCAATACCAACGTGTGTCCCGTCTGCCTGGGATTGCCCGGCGTGTTGCCGGTGCCGAATGAGGAAGCATTGCGCCTCACCGTGCTCACGGGTTATCTGCTCAATTGCGAGATACCCCGCTTCGCCAAGTTCGACCGGAAAAGCTATTTCTATCCGGACATGCCGAAGAACTACCAGATCACGCAATACGACAAGCCATCCACCGCGAACGGCTTTGTCGAGTTTGAATTCGGCAACAGCACGGCAAAAGTGCGCATCACTCGGGCGCACCTGGAAGAGGATGTGGGCAAGAGTTTTCATTTCGAACGCAACAGCGGACTGGATTTCAATCGTGCCGGCGTGCCATTGATGGAAATCGTTTCCGAGCCGGACCTCACCAGCGCGGACATGGCCTACGAATATCTGAACGCGCTTAAGGAAATCCTGGTGCAAGGCGGTGTGAGCGATTGCGACATGGAGAAGGGCCAGGTTCGCTGCGACGTGAATGTGAGCGTGCGGCCCAAAGGTTCGACGCAACTTGGCGCGAAAATCGAGATCAAGAACATGAACAGCTTTTCCGGTGTGCGTCGTGCGCTGGAGTATGAGATTCCGCGCCAGATCGAAGCGATCTCTCGCGGCGAGAAACTCGTTCAATCCACGCGGCGCTGGGATGACGTCGCTGGCATTACTGAACAAATGCGCACCAAGGAAGACGCGCATGATTATCGCTATTTTCCGGACCCGGACCTCATGCCGGCGGCGCCGAGTGACGAATGGCTGGCGGACGTAAAGTCCCGCGTCGTTGAATTGCCCTTGGCGCGAAAGCAGCGGTTGATGCGCGAATACGGTTTGCCCGAAGAGCAATCGGAGTTCTTCAAAGCAGATCCGGCCTTTGCCGAATATTTTGAGCTAGTGGTCAAACAGTCGAAAACTCCTAAGGTCGTGGCTAACTTAATAATAAACTTTCTTAGGCCGAGAATGGCGATCCTTTCCGTCGCACAGAATCGCCCGGCTGAGCCGTGGCGAGGAGGCGAAACAGTTCCGATGGTTGGCTTCGACAAGTTGCTGTTCGAACCTAAGGCTCTGGTCGAGCTCGCAGCGTTGATCGACTCAAGGGCCATCAATAACCAAACCGCGCAACAGGTCTTTGCCGAAATGTTCGAAACCGGAAAAGCTCCTGCCGCCATCGTTCAAGAGAAAGGCCTCGCCCAAGTCAGCGACACTGCTGCCATTGAAAAATTCTGCGACGAAGCCATCGCCGCGAATCCGAATCCAGTTGCCGACTACAAGGCGGGTAAGCTCGCGGCGCTTAATTCGCTCAAGGGCCAGGTAATGAAACTTTCCAAGGGCAAGGCGAACCCGGCGTTGGTCGGCGAAATCCTCGAGCGGAAACTCAAGGCGTAACCACACTCCCGCGTTTGCGTTAGAGTTTGAAGTGCTTTTCAAAATCGCCTTTCTTAAAGGTCCGCTTCAGCATAGTGGCGCCGTGCTTAAGTTTGTTGCTGTTGTTCGCAGCTGTGATTGGACGAGACGCTGGGTCAGCGTGTGGCTCGGATTGCTGGTCTTTGCCGCGACGAGTTTCGGCGCGCAAAACTTCAGTCTGCAGCCATCGTGGCACTTGTCTCCGGGCGATCGCCCTTACCTTACTGCCGGGACGACTCTGGAACGCGGCCTGGCTTATCATCCCCAGACAGATCAACTCATGCTGGTCAGCCGGGTGAACAGCCCGACGATTCGGCGGCTGGCCATTTTGAACGCGGCTGATGGTTCGGACGCCGGCGAACTCAACACCAACGGCATCACCGGGGGCACATTTGTGTTGAGCAAAATTGGCGTGGCTGACGATGGAGTTATCTACGCGGCAAACTTCGGCAACTATTCCAGCGGAAGTCCGTTCAAACTCTATCGCTGGGCCAGCCCCACTGCCATACCCACAGTGGCCTTTTCTGGTGATCCCGGGTTGGGTAATACCCAGCAATGGGGCAACGCATTGGATGTGCGGGGCACGGGCGAAAACACCCGGATTCTCCTGGCATCGGCCGGAAATATCGTGGCGCTGCTGACCACGGCCAACGGGACGAATTTCGTTTCGCGAGTTTTGACTACGGACGCACCAGCAGGTGCGTTCTACCATGGAATTGCTTTTGGACCGGGACAGACGTTTTGGGGTAAAACCAACACCGGGCCGTTGCGCGAAATGGAGTTTAATCTCCAGGCGGGCACAGCGACAACGCGACGTGTCTTCAGCGCGCCGGATTTCCCGGCGTCCATTGCCTCACTGGCGATAGATTCCGTTAACGGATTGCTCGCCGGTATTTCGCTCGGCACGCCCGACGCATTAATGCTTTTCGACATTTCGCATCCCACCAACCCGCCCCAGTTGCTGGATGCGGTGGACTGGCCAACTGACAACGCAAATGCTTTGGCGCAAGGGGCACTGGACTTTTATCACGGCGGAAAGCTCTTCGCCCTCAATGCCAACAATGGCATCAGCACTTTCCGCATCGTGCCGCCCACGACTCTGACAGCGACAAGCTCAGGACAAGGCGTAACGCTGGCGTGGTCGCAGCGCTTCAGCAACGCGGTGGTGCAGTCGCGCCAAACGTTGACCAGCAGTGCATGGACGAATCGAACCTTAACCCCGCACCTTCAGTCCGGCGAACTGCGCGTCACCTTGCCAAAGTTGGCAACGGCGGAGTTCTATCGGCTGCAACGCACGGTGCGCGTGATGAGTTTCAATATCCAGCATGGCGAGGGCGCCGATGGACTCATCAATCTGCCGCGCATCGCCGAAGTCATTCGTGCCAGTGGTGCCGAGGTCGTGGCCTTGCAGGAGGTGGATCAGGCAACGACGCGCAGCGGTGGAGTGGATCAGGCGGCGGAACTTGGCCGGCTGCTTGGCATGAATCATTATTTTGGCCGCAGCATCAATTACCAGGGCGGCGGCTATGGCAATGCCGTCCTGAGTCGTTTTCCGGTCCGGCAACAGAAGCGCACGTTGCTCTCCCGGCTGAATGTTTCCGTGGAACAACGCAGTGTTACGGAAATGGTGTTGGATTTGGGCGGAGCAGAACTCGTATTGCTCAACACGCACCTGGACGCGGGCGCAAGTGACGACGAACGATTGCACAGCATCGCGCAGCTTAAAACGATCAGCCAAAGCTATGGCCAACGCCCATTGCTGCTGTGCGGGGACTTTAACACGGTCCCGACCCAACCTCCTTACGCGGCGCTCGCGGAAGAATTCGCAGATGCGTGGCCCACGGCGGGCGCTGGTAACGGTTATACGTTTCCAAGTCAGATACCCAACCGTCGGATTGATTATTTCTGGCATTTGCCCAGTGGCCAGCCACCCATCCGTGCGTGGGTGCCCGTCACAACGGCTTCCGACCATCGGCCTTTGGTGACCGACTGGCTGGTGACACCCAGGCCATGAGCCGCGGCCGGGTGACTTTCCGATTTCCACTCAAGCGAATTTGACTCACCTTTGAAGGTGTTCATGCGTGTTGCGGGCATCATTCTAATCGCCCTTTTCTGGCCGGCCTGGTTTCCGACCTCGCTTGGCGCCAGGACGACGTCGGATTTCATCGTGCGCGTCTGGCAGATGGAGGATGGATTGCCCCACAACAACGTGGAAGCCGTGGCGCAAACGCCGGATGGTTACCTGTGGGTCGGCACCACGGCGGGACTGGCGCGCTTTGACGGAGCGCGCTTCGTCGTGTTTGATGGCAGCAACACTCCGGAACTGGAGCAATCATACATCCGCGCCCTGCGTCTGATGCGGGATGGCAGTCTGTGGATCGGCACGGCCAGTGGCACTTTAATCCGCTGGCACCAGGGAAAATTCACCTCACTTGCGACCGGCACACCCGACCTGGGCAACATACTGAGTTTGTATGAAGCCCGGGACGGTGAGATTTGGGTGGGCGCGGATAACGGGCTCTTGCGTTACGCCCAGGGCAAGTGGCAGTTGTTCACGACTGCGGACGGGTTATTGCACAATTCAGTGCGCGCGATCTGCGAGTTTCAGAATGAACTGATCATCGGCACGGACCTTGGCGCGAACGTCTGGCGCGGCGGCAAGTTCGTCGAACTGAATCCAACGATTACCGGGCCGACGTTCTACCTTCGCGCGTTGTCGCCCGATCACGCGGGCAATCTCTGGCTCGGATTTCGATACGGGCTGGGCGTGCTCAACGCAAGGCGGGAATTTACGCTTTACACCCGGCGTGATGGACTGCCCGATGAAAACGAAACCATGCTGTTTCAGGATCAGCGCACCAACCTCTGGATTGGCAGCATGGGTGGCCTGAGTCGCTGGCACGACGGGAAATTCTTTGTGGAGTATCAGGC
>DASUGI010000061.1:0-28749 GCA_036274115.1 Verrucomicrobiia bacterium | reverse complement strand
ATGAAGAGATCGTGGTGCTCCGGCTGACGGTCGTCTTGCGGCGGGAGCAGGTGGATATCATGCGCACGCGATTTGACACTGGTTTGGGCACAGAACTCGACGTGGCGCGCGCTGAAACCGAACTGGCCACTGCTGAAAGCGACGTGGCGGCCGTGACAAAGCGCCGCGCGGAACTGGAAAATGCCCTCGCCATTCTCGTTGGCGAATCGCCGTCCAGTTTCAAACTCGCTTCCCAGGCGAACGCCACCAATCGATGGGAGGTCAACCCCCCTGTGATACCTGCCGGCCTGCCGTCCGACTTGCTGGAGCGTCGCCCAGACATCGCCGAGGCCGAACGCCAGTTGGCCGCCGACAACGCGCGCATCGGAGTCGCCAAAGCCGCCTTCTTTCCGGTGGTCCGCTTGACGGCTTCCGGCGGATATCTGAGCGCCGAGGCTGAGGATTTGTTTAACTGGGAGAGCCGCGTGTGGTCGCTCGGGCCGAGTGTTTCGCTGCCTATTTTTGCCGGTGGCCGCAACCTCGCTAACTTGCAACGCGCGAAGGATCGTTACGACGAATCCGTTGCTCGCTATCGGCAGCAAGTGCTCGTGGCCTTTGGCGAAGTTGAAAACGCTCTCGCGGGCATTCGCTTGCTGGAAGAACAAGCCGCCGCGCAGGAACGTGCTGTCCAGAGCGCCGGTCGCGCGCACGGTTTGGCCCGTGAGAGTTTCACCATCGGTATCACCGACTATCTCGACGTGATTGCCGCCGATCGCGCGGAATTGCAGGCTCGCCTTGCAAGTCTACAAACCGACGGTCAACGATTGAATGCGGTGGTGCAACTGGTCAAAGCCCTCGGTGGCGGCTGGAGCGAGAAGCAGTTGATGGCAGGCAAGTGAAAAGCCGGTAACTGGACAAAAGGAAATCTTCAGTTCGGTGTCTTGAACGTCAGACTTCGGTCGTCGTAGAGTTGGAGGCTGAAATGAATCGGCCTCCAGCTTAATGAATATGCGCTCGATCAAAACCAAGCCCAGGACGATTGATGAATATCTCGCGCTCGTAAAACCTGAGCAGCGTGCCGTACTGGAGAAACTGCGTACGACAATTCACGCCGCCGCTCCCGGTGCCGATGAATACATCGGCTACGGACTGGCCGGATTCAAATTCAACGGGCGACCGCTGGTTTACTTTGGCGCATGGGAAAACCATTGTGCGCTCTATGCGGCGAGTCCGGCGGTGCAGAAGAAGTTTCAGAAGGAACTGAAAGGTTTCGAGTGCAGCAAGGGCACGATCCATTTCACAGCGGAGAAGCCGTTGCCTGCGACATTGGTTAAGGCCTTGGTCAAAGCGCGCATTGCCGAAAACGCCGGTTGAAACTGCGCCCACGCGCATCCATGCTCTCCTCATGAAACCACCCGTTGCCAACGCGGCGATGTTGATTCGCAAGCCCGTGGCTGAAGTCTTCGAGGCGTTCGTCAATCCGGACATCACGTCGAAGTTCTGGTTCCCCAGGGGCAGCGGCAGATTGGAGGCCGGAAAACAGGTCACGTGGGAGTGGGGCATGTACCATTTCTCCATTCCCGTGGACGTGAAGGTCGTTGAGAAGAATGCGCGCATCCTCATCGAATGGCCGGGACAAAACGGGCCGACCACCGTGGAATGGCTTTTCACGGCCCGACCGGATGGTACCACGTTCGTGGACGTGACAAACCAGGGCTTTCACGGTGACGCCGATCAGCAGGTTCAAGAGGCGCTGGATTCCACCGGCGGATTCACGTGGGTGCTGGCTGGCGCCAAGGCGCTGCTGGAACACAACATTCAGTTGAACCTGGTGCGAGATCGCTTTCCGGACGGGATCGGGAAATAAAGGACGGCTACTTGGCCAGTTCCAGAAAGCGCCTGGCCATGAGCGGGCCCTTCCCCTCGTCTTCATGCTTGAAGAAGATGAAGGCGTCCTTCCAACCAGTCTGTCGGACGCGATCTACCCATGCCTTGAGTTCTGCGTCACCATAGTCAGGTCGACGCAATCGCAGATACCCCCAGTCCGCAGTAGATACGAAAGGGATTTCCAGGTCGTTCTCTGCTTCGGCAATGCAAAGCACGGCTTGAAACTCGCGCAGCACGCCGAACACTTCTTCGTCGAACCATGTTTGATGACGGAACTCAAACGCTGCCCGACTGCCTGGCGGCAGGAGCATGAGGAAGTCACGCAGACGCGGAACATCCTTCTGCAAATTCGGCGGTAATTGAAACAGCAGCGGTCCAAGGCGTTCCTTCAGCGTGGTGGCGACGTTGAGGAGGTACTCAACCGAATCACGGACGTCCTTGAGGCGCTGAAAGTGCGTGATCTTTTGCGAGGCCTTCAGCACGAACTTGAAGTCTTCCGGAACTTCCTTCGCCCATCCTTCCAGCAACGACGCCGTGGGCATGCGATAAAACGTGTTATTGATTTCGACGGAACGGAAGCGCTCGCCGTAATAGTGGAGCATTTGCTTGTCCGGAAGATCCTTGGGATAGAACGGGCCTTTCCACTCCTTATACGAATAGCCGCTCGTGCCGACGTAGAGATTCATACGAACCATCTTTGGCTGAATTTTGCGTCGTGTCGATTTCTTAACGCTGGATGACGATTTCCATCCAATCCGCCATGGCATCCAAAACTTCCGCCCGAATTTCCGGATCTTTTCGCCCGGTGCGGGCGGGCACGTGAAACGAATGATCTGCATCTTGAAACAACTTGAGCGTGGCGCGGTCGCCGAGTTGCTTGCAGAGCGGTTCCAAGAGCGTCAATTCTGCAAACTCGTCGCGAGTGCCTTGCAGGAACAACATTGGAATCTGCACCTCGAAGAGATGTTCAGCGCGTTCATCGGACGGTTTGCCGGGCGCGTGGAGTGGAAATCCAAGAAACACCAGCCCGCGCACGCCAGCCAACGGTTTTGCGGCCTGCGCCTGTGAAGTCATTCGTCCGCCAAAAGATTTGCCACCCGCGAAAAGAGGACGGTCGGGAACGGTTCGCGCCGCTTCCTGAACCGCTGCGCGAACCGTGGCGTGACAAAGCTTTGGAGCATCCGGCCGCTTCGAACCTTGCTCCATATACGGAAACTGGTAGCGCAACGTCGCGATGCCGCGTTCGGCGAGTTCATTGGCCACCGCCGTCAGAAACGGATGCTTCATCCCCGCTCCCGCGCCGTGCGCCACCACGTAGCAGGCGCACGCGTTCTCGGGACCTTGAAGCAAACCGGAGACGCGCTGGTCGTCACTCACCGTAATGCTAATCAGTCGTGGTTCCGTAGAGTTCATCGCGAAAAGCTTTCCATTGGGCGATCTTGCCGCTGGTTAAGCTTGTCTGGCAAACTGAGAATCGCAAGCAGCAATGGCCTCACGCACCACGCAAATCGCCCAGGTCGGCAAACGAAAGATCGAACTTTCGAATCTCGCGAAGGTTCTCTTCCCGGACGACCACATCGTGAAGGCGCATCTGGTTGAATACTATTTCAAGATTGCACCGACGATTCTGGCACATGTGAAAGGTCGGCCGTTGTCGATGGTGCGCTACCCAGACGGCATTGGCGGGGAATCGTTCTTTCAGAAACAACGGCCCGATTGGGCGCCGGACTGGCTCGAGCATGTGGAACTCGGTGAGGAGAAGAAGGATTACCCCATCGCGACGGAGGAAGCATCACTCGTCTGGCTCGCAAATCTGGCATGCATTGAACTGCACCAGATGCATTCGCGGGCGCCGCATTTCGACAAGCCTGATTACATCGTCTACGACTTCGATCCGCCGGAGGACCTTGCTTTCCCGCGTGTGGCAGAATTCGCGCTGAAATTCAAGGAACACCTCGAAGGTTACGGTTATCATCCGTTTGTCAAAACCACCGGGCGCAAAGGCCTTCATGTTCTCGCACCCATTGAACCGAAGTGGGATTTTCACACCGCGTTTGAAGCGGCCAAAGCGGTGGCGGAGCCGTTCGTGAATTCGCATTCGACGGTGCTGACGCTGCAAATCAAGAAGGATTACCGCAAAGGCAAGATGCTGCTGGATATTTATCGCAACCGGCCGTCCCAAACGATCGTTGCGGCCTACAGCGTGCGCGGACTTCCCGGCGCGCCGGTTTCAACTCCACTGCAATGGGAGGAACTGGAAGCGCTGGAAAGTCCCAAGGTGTTCGACCTTCACACCGTCCCGGGACGCGTCTTGCAGAGCGGCGATCCCTGGGAAGGCATCGCCGCGTACGCGACAACCCTTCACACGGAAAGGAAGGTGACACCCGTTAAAAAAGCTCTCAAGCCGGCGCGCACCCGCAAGACGCCCGAGCAATTGGAGAGTTATTCGGAGAAGCGCAGTTTCGACAAAACACCCGAGCCGCCGCCGGCCGTAGTTCTCGGAAAAGGAAATGCTTTTGTCGTTCACCGGCATCACGCGTCGCGCCTGCATTATGATTTGCGGCTGGAAAAGGATGGCGTTCTAAAATCGTGGGCGGTTCCAAAAGGGCTACCACCGCGGCCCGGCATTAAGCGACTGGCAGTCAGCGTCGAGGATCATCCGCTGGAATACGTGAACTTCGAAGGTGCCATCCCCAAGGGCGAATACGGCGGCGGCATGATGTGGAAGTTTGCGCTCGGCCGATACGAGATCACCAAGCAGAAGGAGGACGGATTTTATTTTCGACTGCAGTCGCGGGAAATGAATGGTGAGTTTCGCACCTATCACACCAAAGAGAATCAATGGCTGCTCGAGCGCCTGGATAATCCGCAGGTGGATTGGCTGCGCGATCCCATCGAGCCCATGCTGGCCAGGGCGGCAGATAAAGTGCCGGATTCCGAGGATTACTTTTACGAAGTGAAGTGGGACGGCATTCGCGCGCTGATTTCTTTGGACGAGGGACAAGTCACCATTCGCGGGCGCAACGGGACAGATTACACGAAGCAGTTTCCCGAGTTGCTGCTTCCCGAGCAGTCGTTCCGCGCCACGTCAGCAGTCTTTGACGGGGAGATCGTCTGTCTCGAAGCGGATGGGAAACCAAACTTTGCAAACGTGATTCATCGCATGCAGCAAAAGTCCGAAGGCGCGGCTGAGCGTGCCAGGGCGAAACATCCCGCCGTGTGTTACGTCTTCGACTGTCTGTATCTGGACGGACGGCCGATTGTGAATGAGCCATTGAGTCGCCGGCGCGAGTGGCTGGAGGACGCGATCAAAAAGGATTCCGCTTATCGAGTGAGCGGCGTGGTGGAGGACGGTCCGGCGTTTTTTGAAGCCGTAAAGCAAATGCGCCTCGAAGGCATCATGGCCAAGCTGCGCAACAGCACCTACCATCCGGGAAAACGAAACGATTCCTGGCTCAAGATCAAGACACGCCATACCGCCGAATGTGTCATCATCGGTTACACCAGGGGAGAAGGAGATCGCGAAAAATACTTTCGCGCGCTGCATCTGGCCCAGGCCAGCGGCGGCGGGCTAAAATACGTGGGAAGGGTTGGCTCGGGCTTCAACGACGATTCACTTAAGGCCGTCTCCGCAGAAGTCAAAGAATTGCCGACCATCAAAAAGCCGGTGAAGGAAAAGACCACGGAAGAATCGCGGTCGGTCTGGGTCGAACCCCGGCTCATGTGTGAGGTGGAGTTTGCCACCGTGACGAAGGACGGAATCCTGCGCGAACCGGTCTTTTTGAGGCTGCGGCCGGACCTCGCATTCCAGGCTTGAATAAAGGCCGCAATCCGGGCAAGGTTCATGCTCCGAACAAACCTATGAACGCAAACATTGACGTGAGCAGCGGTGTCGCAATGTCGGCTGTAAACGGTTTAAGCCCCAAACTCCCGACCGGAGGTGCGGCATGAGGTCCATCTGGAAAGGACACATTCGCTTCTCGCTGGTGACGATCCCCATCCGCATCTACAACGCGGTGGATACGAGCGAGGCCATCAAGTTCAATCAATTGCACAAGCAAGACAACGGGCCGGTCGGTTACGAGAAGAAGTGCAAGAAATGCGGCAAGGCACTCACGTCCGAGGAAATCGTCAAGGGTTACGAGTTCGAACCGGAACAATACGTCATCGTTTCGCCGGATGATCTCGCCAAGATCAAACTCAAGAGCACCAAGGTGATTGAGATCGAGGGATTCATTGATGCCAAAGAGGTTCACCCGTCGTTGTATGAATCACCGTATTTCGCCGGACCGGACGGGATGGTTGCAGCGAAGACCTATTCATTGCTCACCCAGGCGCTGAAGACCAGCGGCAAGGTTGGCATCGGCAAAGTTGTCTTGCGTGACCGCGAGGAAGTCGTGATGGTCGGGCCGATGGACGGCGGCATTGTGCTCTACAAATTGCGCAATCCCCAGGAGCTGCGAAAAATGGAGGATGTGCCGCAGATCGAGAAGAAGGAAGTGAACAAGGATGAACTCAAGCTCTCGATCAGTCTGGTGGAGTCCATGGCCTCGAGCTTGAAGGAAATGGATCTGACCGATCGTTATCGCGACGCAATGCGCGAGATGATCGAAGCCAAGATCGCCGGCAAGGAAGTTGTGCAGGTCGCCGAAGAGGAAAAGCCGGTCGTCGACATCATGAGCGCGCTCAAGCAAAGCATCGAGCAGGCGAAGGCCAAGAAGAAGCCCATGGAAAAAGCCAAGGGCGAAAAGCAACCTGCGGTCGAAGCCAAGCCGGCAAAGGAGAAGAAACAAAAAGCGGGTTAGCATGTTGCGACCCCTCATCCTGTCCCTTGCGATGAACCTGGGAGCGCTGCCGTCTCGGCGGCGAGTTTCTGGAATCTGCCGGCGCGACGCCGGCGCTCCCAGGTACAAAGCGAGGGGAATTTATTGATGGGAGAAATCATCGAGTTTCCGGGCCAGCGGCCGAAATTCGGCTTCAAGCGCGTCAGCAAGCGCTCGAAGGCCGGCGACCACCCGGCACAATTGGATCTGTTTTCGCAGCCCACGGCACAGATTCTTGATCTCGCTTCGGCGCTGGGCACTTTCGGGCAGGCGTTGTTATGGGACGAACGCGGTGACGCGAAAGCCGGCGAGTTATATCGGAAGGCGATTGAAGAAGGCGATTGTGTCGCCGATGCCTATTGCAACCTCGGGATCATCGAATCGCAGCAGGCAAACACGGGCCGGGCGTTCGATTGTTTCACGACTTCACTGAAACACAACCCGCGTCATTTCGAAGCGCACTACAATCTCGGCAATCTGTATTTCGACTCGAATGATTTTCGCCTGGCGCAACTGCACTACGAACTGGCGTCGGAGGTGGATCCCTCGTTCCCCAATGTCTATTTCAACCTGGCGCTTGTCCGGGCGATCAACAACGACCTCGCCGCGGCGGTAAGCGCGCTCACCAAGTACCAGCAACTCGTGTCTCCCGAAGAAGGGCGCAATGCCGAGGATTTGTTGAACAATCTGAAAAGGGCATTGGCTTCAGGAAAAAACTCTCAGGTCGGACCTGCCTGATGGCCACCTGGCGCAGGCTCTAACGAGACATCGCTTCGTGCCTGCCACAAGGAAAATCACCTCAACAAAAGCCAACGGCAAAGTGTCGCAGGCCGAGGTGCAATCCGTGCTCGCCGCGTTGAAGCGCCTGGGCAGCGCGCGCTTCCGCGAAGAAATGTCGACGCGCTACGGCATTGTGACGAAGGACGCGTATGGCGTGCGCATGCGCGACATGCAAAAGGTGGCGAAAAAACTCGGGCGCAATCACGCACTGGCTCTCGCGCTTTGGGACACGGGCAACTACGAAGCACGGACCGTCGCCGCGTTCGTGGCCGAACCGAAACGACTCACGCCCGCGTTGATGGACCGTTGGTGTCGCGACTTCGACAACTGGGCCATCTGCGACACCGTCTGTTTCAAATTGTTTGATCAGTCACCACACGCCCTGGGCCGGGTCAAATCCTGGGCGGAACGCCGGGATGAATTTCAAAAGCGCGCGGCGTTTGCGCTACTCGCGTGTGTGCCGTTGCATGACGACAATCCGAGCGACGAAACCATCGCTGATTGTCTCCCGCTCATCCAGCGCGCCGCGGCTGACGAACGAAACTTCGTCAAGAAGGGCGTGAGTTGGGCATTGCGAAGCGTCGCGACCCGCAACGCGAAGCTCAAAGCCGCTGCGATCGGACTGGCCAGGCGATTAGCCGCGTCGCCGGAACCCGCGCCGCGTTGGGTGGGCAAAGACGTGTTACGAGCGCTCAAATAACGATCTTATGACCAACGACGAATTCCGAGCCGCCGCGCTGAAGGTGACGGGCGCTGTCGAAGCGGCGCACATGAATCATCCGGATTTCCGGGTGAATGGAAAAATCTTCGCCTCGCTGGGCTACCCCGACGATGGTTGGGGCATGGTGAAACTCACGCCAGAGCAGCAGCGCGCGTTCATGAAGGAAGCGCCAGGGATGTTTGCTCCCTGTGCCGGTGCCTGGGGTAAACACGGCGCCACCAGTGTCCACCTGGCCTCGGCCCAAAAGCGCATTTTAACCAAAGCTCTCAGCGCGGCATCCCGGAACATCATCAACTCTTCGAGGTCATAACCAGCGGGTTGCGGGTATGTCCTGACTCGTTCAGAGGTTCGCCTCCAGACGGTCCGGAGCTGAACTCCAACCTCACCTTAGGGCACCATCAGTTGCAGTGTTCTTGCGGCGCAGCCTGGATTTTTCCAAGCTCACCCGATGGCGAGCCGTGACAAATCTTCCACCAGCCGCGAGCTTATCGCTGCGGCACGCGCGTTGTTGGCGCAAGTGAAGGGTCTCGCCTTCAAATCTCCCGTCACGCACGTTTACAATCCGCTGGAGTATGCATGGTCGGCGCACGAGGAGTATCTGCAGCGCTTCGGCAATGGCAAGAAGCGCGCCGTATTCCTGGGCATGAATCCCGGACCGTTTGGGATGTCGCAAACCGGTGTGCCGTTTGGGGAGATTGCCGCCGTTCGCGACTGGATGGGTATCCGAACAACGATTGGCAAGCCGCGGAACGAACACCCCAAGCGGCCGGTCCACGGATTCGATTGCCCGCGCTCCGAAGTCAGCGGCCGACGCTTGTGGGGGTTGTTTGCCGAGCGGTTCGAAACTGCGGAAGGATTCTTCGCCAATTACTTCGTTGCCAATTACTGTCCGCTCGCATTTATGTCGGCGAGCGGCAGCAATATCACGCCAGACAAGTTGCCGTCCTCGGAGCGGGAAAAGCTTTTCAGAGTCTGCGATGAACACTTGCGCCGCACGCTGGAGATACTCCAACCCGACTGGCTCATCGGCGTCGGCGATTTTACCACCAAGCGCGGACGGCGGGTGGTCGGGGAAATGAGCATCGAGGTCGGGCAGATTCTCCATCCCAGCCCCGCGAGCCCTGCGGCGAATCGCGGGTGGTCCGGGATTGTGGCGCGTCAACTTCAAGGATTTGGAATCTCACTATGACCCGGAATGTCGGCATCTACATCTATGATGATGTTGAAGTGCTCGACCTGGGCGGGCCGTTCGAGGTGTTTGCCACGGCGTCGCGAATGAAGGCGCGTCGGTCGCCGGGCAATGGGAAGGCGTTTGACGTTTTCACCATTGCTGCGACAAATGGTCCCGTCAACGCTCGCGCGGGCTTGAGAATCACGGCGAGCTTTGACCTCACGAACCATCCGAAAATCGATGTGCTGGTCGTTCCGGGAGGCGTTCACAATACGGAACTTGAACGTGCTGACGTCATCGCCTGGATTGCACGGACTGCGCGAGAGACGGAAATCACTGCGTCCGTTTGCACCGGAGCATTCCTGCTCGCGAAAGCCGGACTTTTGCAGGCAAACGCATTATCACGCATTGGGAAGACGTCGCCGACTTCCGCGCGAGGTTCCCGGACATCACCGTGCAGGAAGGTCAGCGCTGGATCGATGCCGGCAGGATTGTTACGTCTGCAGGAATTTCCGCCGAGATCGACATGAGCCTGCATCTGGTCGCCCGACTTGAAGGTAAGGAACTCGCGGTGCGAACGGCGCGACAGATGGATTACGACTGGCAACGTTCCGGGAGCAATTCACCCTGAGTCACCTGGCTGCCGCGATTGTTTCCACCCGATACAAGTGTGTCTTCGTCCGCAGAATAAGCGCGTTCCCATCCACGGCCGGACAGGCCATGAAACCATTGTCCAGTTTGTTCGTGGCCAGGACTTCAAGCTTGCGCCCGGGATTGAGCACCGTGGTCGTGCCGTCCTGAGCGAAGAAATACAATCGGCCATCCGCGTAGATGGGAGACGCCGCGTATTTGCCACCGATGCGTTCGGTCCAGACGACCTGGCCATCCTTCGCATCCACACAGGTGACAAAACTCTCTTCCGCGGCAGTGTAAATCAATCCATCTACGAGCAATGGTGAAGCGTATTTACCGACTCGCGTGTTGAGCTTCCATAGCACATGTGAGTCCGTGACATTCCCGCGGCCATCCGGCTTCACCGCCCACATTTCCTTCTTCATCAGACCGGTCACAATGTAGGCAACGCCGTTCTCGAACAACGGTCGCGGGGCGCTCGACCAGTCATTATATTCAACGCGCCAAAGTTCATCGCCGGTGCGCGGGTCGTAACCGTACGAGGCTTTCGCGCCGACGCTGATCAACTGTGGCTTGCCGGCCACGGTGGCAATCAATGGCGTGCCGTGAGACTTGCGCAAATCACCGTCGCGGGCCATCTGACCCGGGACGCCCTCATCGTTCCAAACCACGGAGCGATTCGTTTTCCACACGGTGGCGCCCGTTTGTTTGTCCAGCGCGGCCGTGTATTGCAGATCTGCGCCATCAAAGGTGAGGATGAGGAGATTTTCGAAAAGCACCGGCGACGCCGAGGCACCGCGATAATGGCGGCACGGGAGATCGTTCCGTTTCCAAAGAACCTTACCGGTGCCGGGGTCCAAACAAGCCGTGCCGGCGCTACCGTAGTGAACATAAACACGCCCCGGTTCAATCACCGCCGACGGCGTGGCATAACAATTCATCGAGGCCCCATTGCCGAGCGGTTCGGGATTGTCAGTGTGGAAGACCTTTTCATCGAATAGAATCTTTCCGCTGTTCTTATCCAAAGCGATGGCGAAGTAGTCGTGTCCTTTCTCAGTGGCAGTGGTGATCCAGATCTGGTCGCCCATGACCACCGGTGTGGACCAGCCACGATCATGAATCTCGGTCTTCCATTTGATGTTGTTGGTCTCGCTCCAGTTTAACGGGAGGTTGACCGCATTCGCGTGACCATCGCCTTTCGGTCCACGAAAGTCCGGCCAATCGGCGGTTAGCGTCGTGAGGCTGAATACGAAGCCGAGAAGTATCGGCGACAATCGCTTTAGCAAAGGCATAGGATACTGAGACGCTTCAGCCGTCGCGGTCATCATTTTTTAGTCGCGCTATTGTAAATGGTCTCGATCCACTGGTCCGTTTTGATGAACCCAGTGCCGTAATCCTTGAACTTTTCCGGCAAGCCGGCAGCCTTCAGGTCCGCAAGCGATTTACCGGCCGTGACGCCCTTCTTCACCAGATCGTTCGTTTCCACCAACATCGCGTGGAAGGTCTTCAGGTCCGGTACGCTCGCCAGCTTGCCATGACCCGGAATGATCTTCGCGTCAGCGGGAACTTTCTCCAGAACCGTGGCCACCGTCTTGATATAACCATCCACACTGCCGCCGCTGTTGAGGTCCACGAACGGAAAGCCGCCATTAAAAAACTGGTCGCCCATGTGAACCACATTCGCGCCGGTGAAGAAGATGATGCTGTCCCCATCCGTGTGGCCCGGGCCCTGGTGAAGGAGTTTGATCTCCTCGCCGTTGAAGTGCACCGAGGCCGACTGGTCAAAGGTGATGACGGGCAGTGCTTCCTTTTTGGAATTGGCTTCGGCCGACAATCGTTTGCGAACATTGCTCTGGGCGATAATGGTGGCGTCTTTGGCGCCGAACGCTGCGTTGCCGCCCGTGTGGTCGCCGTGATGATGGGTGTTAAGCACGAACTTCAGTTTGCCCGGGTTGAGCTTTTGCACCGCCGCATCAATCTTCTCGGCCAGCGGCGCGAACTGGTCGTCCACAATCAGATTGCCATCAGCCCCGATCGACACGCCGATGTTTCCACCCGAGCCTTCGAGCATGTAGATGTTCTTCGAGACCGGAATAACTTTGATTTCGACATTGTCCAAATTGCGTTGCGCCAGGGCAGCGGGAGTAATCAACGCAAAAGCCAGGGCCAGCACAGAGGAGGTTTTCATGGACGCAAAGCCTAGTCAGACTGATGTCAGAGGCAATGCCAATCGATGCGTCAATCCGCGGATCTCGCTTGTTCAATCTGCCGGCGCACCGCCGCCGCACTCGCCCGGAAAGCTTCGGTTTCCGCCTCGTTCAAACGCGGATGGAGAATCCTCTCCACGCCGCCACGACCAATCACCGCCGGCAAGCTCAGGCAGACGTCCGTCACGCCGAGAAATCCGTCCACCGCCACGCTTACGGGCATGGTGTGTTTGGTGTCGAGGGCAATGGCTTCGACGATTGCCGTGGCGGCCAGCGCGATGCCGTAGTTGGTGTGTCCTTTGTAATTGAAGATCTCCAGTCCCGCCCGAACGACTCGCTTGATCAAGGCCCGTCGTTCCGGAGTGGCGTCAATTGCCTCGCCGCCGGCGGTGGCACAGCTCATCGCGGCGAACTGTGAGCCGCCATGTTCGCCGAGGATGTACGCACGCAGGTCGCTGCTGTGAATGCCTACTTCTAAAGACAACTCGTGCCGCAGCCTTGCCGAATCGATCAGGGTGCCCGCGCCGATCACGCGCTCAGCAGGAAAGCCGGTGATCTCAATGGCGTAGTAAGTGAGCGCGTCCACCGGATTTGAAACCATCACCACGACGGCACGTGGGGAATGCTCGACCAGCGGCGGCAAAAGTTCGCGCATCAAGCGCACGTTCCCGGGCCCGAGCAAGGCGCGATCGGCCATCTGCGGCGGAGTCGGAATGGATGCGCACATGACCAGGATGTCCGAGTTTTCAGTATCGGCCAGCGTTCCCGCAATCACGCGCGTCGGCACCTCGATAAATGATTGCGCGTGGGCGATGTCCAACGCATCGCCCAGGGTGTCCTCGCGGCTGCGACCCACCAGCACCATCTCGTGGACGCAATCCCGCTGCGAAAGAGTGAACGCGAGGGTCGAGCCGACTTTGCCAATGCCGACTACGGAGATTTTCATGCGGTGATACTAGCCGTCGGGACAGCCAAAGCCAATCACGGCGCTGGTCGCATCCGGAGATGTACCGATGTGAATGGAAAACATGTTTATGTGACTTCAATTTCAAACCTGCCGGCGTATAACAGCAAGCAAGCAGAAGAACCCTTTCACCATTGTTGTATGAAAAAATTGTTGTCCCTCGTGGTAGCTTGTTCGTGCTTTTCGGTTGTTTCCATTCAGGCGCAGGTCTATGTGAATGAAACCTTCGATTACCCGGATACCGCCACATTGTTGACGAAGTGGAATAACTCAACCGGGCTTTCGCTGGATACGGCTTCCGGCAATCCCGCTCCGGCTGGCGCCCATAGTGGAACCGCAACAGCGCACACCTGGATTGGTTCGAGCTTTTCTATTACACCAACCGACGCTTCCCCCTTAATCCTGTCAGCAGACCTCTGGTACTCTGGAAACAACAATCAACGGAACACCGTTGGTCTTCGCACCGGAACCAACCCGCTGTTTGAAATGGGCTTTTACAACCAAGCAGGGCCGCCCAGCGCAAACGGTCTGGCAGTACGACTGCTCGGCATTGGAGGCGTCGGTGGGGCTTGGAATGAGTTAGCCTCCTACACGGCGCTCGGCACCGGCAGCGCTGCGGCCCAATGGATTCATTTGGAAGCTACCTTTACTGCCAAGTCCGCAACCGTGCGCTGGGACCTGGGCGTTGACGGAATCTATGACGGCTCCCAAACGTGGACCGGCACGACCGATGTTCTACCTTTTAGTGATCTGCGTTTTGGCGGTCCGTCGGGCGTCAGTTCGACCGGCGGAGGCTTCTTGGTGGATAACATTCGGCTGGAAGTGGTGTCCGTTCCCGAGCCTGCCGCGGCGACCCTGCTTGGTCTCGGCATCGCAGGTCTGATCGGTTTCCGCCGCATGCGAAAGCAGTAATTTCAGGTGGGTGATTGTTGGATGGCAAAAGGCCGGCTCAAACGAGCCGGCTTTTTGCTTCACCATTTGGCGCGACCTGCTCTAGCGCCGAGCGCGCTTGAGCCTGGCGGGACGATTTTGAAAACGCTCGAGCTGTCGTCGTAACCGTTCAATCTCGGCCCTGGCCCGCGCCAGTTCGCCTTTGTGTTTCCTGCCGTCCTGCCGCGTTTCCGCGAGTTCGCGCGCGTGGCGGCGAAGTTCCAGTTGGCTGACGACGTGATGCGCCAGCACCCGCAGCGCCTTCATCTGTTCAGGACGCAGCTTGCGCGGTTTCTTGTCCAGCACACACAACGTGCCCAGGGCGTGGCCGTCCGGCGTCACTAACGGCGCGCCCGCATAAAAGCGAATTTTCTGTGGACCGGTGACCATCGGATTGTCCCGAAAGCGCGGGTCCTTGGCAGCGTCTGAAACCACCAGCAAACCGTCACTCAAAATTGCGTGCGCACAGAAGGAAATGTCGCGTGAGGTTTCCTTGATGGATGTGCCGACCTGGGACTTGAACCACTGCCGGTTTTCATCCACCAGCGAGATGAGCGCGACCGGCGCTTCGCAAATATGCGCGGCCAGGTCGGTCAGGTCATCGAATACCTCTTCCGGCACGGTGTCGAGCACGTCGTATTGCCAGAGCACCTTGAGGCGCTTGACTTCGTTTTTCGGGAGTGGAGCTGCAGGAGGCATGATTTCCTTTCTGTTACATCGGATCTCGATTTACGTCTTTGTAATAAATGTAACTGGCGGGCGTCTGGCCCATCGCCACGAACCACTGCGGACAATACGCCGCCATCCAAATCACATCGCCGGCCTTCACCGGATGCCAGTCGCTATCGAGCCGGTAAATGCCCTGGCCGGCCAGCATCAACAACCCGTGTTCCATGATGTGCGACTCCACAAACGGCAGCGTCGCGCCGGGTTGATACGTAAAAATGTTCACCGCCAGGTCGAGCGCCGGATGATCCGGCAACAACACCTGCAAGCGCGCGTCTTCGTTCCCGAGGAACGGCTGTCCCTTCACCTCACGCTCGTGACCGAGCATCGTGTCCGGCGCGGGCACTGCCTTTTGCGGCACGTACTTCTTCTGGAAAATCAACACCTTCATCGGCGCGGCGTTGGGATTCTTCAACTGCATGTCTTTGCCCGGCGGCAGATAAACGAAGCTGCCCTTTTCCAGCCGATGCCGTTTGTCCGTCAGATCAACGGTGCCCGCCCCTTCGAGCACATAGATGAAATACTGGTTTACTCCCGTGTTGCCTTCGCCGGTGCCGTCTCTTTCCAGCGTGATGTGCAATTGCGTGAAACGCGGACCGCTCATCGCGGGCGAAATGTTCACCACGCACACGGCATTCTTCCAGCCGGGCAAATTGCTCGGCACAAAACTGTCCGGCGTGAGCAGCGCGTAGCGTCGCTTCACCACCGTGCGGGTAAATCCAAACAAGTCACTCATGCTTCCAGACCAGTTGCCAACACTGAGACGTTTCAACTGCCAATGGGTTTCACCAACTGGCCCCCTGCCGATGACGTCACCTTGCCTTTATTGAAAACTGTCATGCCGCGCAGCATGGTACGAACGACTCGACCTGTCAACGCGCGGCCCACATAAGGACTCTGCTGGTGTCGGTACAACAGATCTTCTGCGCGCACGGTGAATTGTTGCTTCAAGTCCACCAGCGTAAGATCGGCATCGGCGCCTACAGCGATCCGCCCTTTGGTTTGGGGAAGACTGAATCGCTCCGCAACATTGAACGAGGTCAACCGGGCAATCAGCGCCAGCGCCGCGTGTTGTTCCGCAGTCCGCGCCCCGCATTCCGAAATTAAAAGCGGCAACGTATGCTGCACTCCGGAAATTCCACCCCACACTTTGAAGAAGTTGGCGTCCCGCTTCATCTCTGGTGGAGATGGTGAATGGTCCGACCCGATTGTCGCCACGTGTCCCCCTTCCAGATACCGCCATAAAACATCCTGCGCCGATTTGGTCCGCAACGGCGGCGCGCACTTTGCCACGGCTCCCAGCTTCTCGACGTCTTCCTCAGTCATCACCAGATAGTGCGGGCAGGTCTCACATGTGACATTCACGCCCTGCTTCTTCGCACTGGCCACCAGCGCCACGCCAGCGCCCGAACTCACATGCACAATGTGCAGCGCGCAGTCGGTTTCACCTGCTAGCTCAATCGCGTGATGAATCGCCTCTAACTCCGCAAAGATCGGCCGCGACTCGAGATAATCGCGAATACCCGTCCTTCCTTTTCGAATCGCGCGGTTCGTCAGTTCACTCGTGATCAACTCACTCTCCGCGTGAACGGCCACCAGCTTGCCCAGCTTCGCGGCGCGCTTCATCCCTTCGCGCAACGTCGCGTAGTCAACATGCCCGAAATCTTCAATCCCGCTGTTCGACATGAACGCTTTGAACCCAATCACCCCGCGCTCCGCGAGTTCTTCGAGGTGATCCAGATTCCACGGCACGAGCCCACCCCACAGCGCGAAGTCCGTCAGCGATTTCTCCCTGGCCACCGCCAACTTGCTGTCGAAGCTCCGGGCGTCCAGCGTTGGCGGAGAGGAATTCAGCGGCATGTCGAAGAACATCGTCCCCCCGCCTGCTGCCAATGCCTTTGAACCGGTTTCAATTCCCTCCCAATCGTCGCGCCCGGGGTCGTTGAAGTGGACGTGCGAATCAATCAAACCCGGGAACACATGCAGGCCGGTCGCCTCCACAACTTCCTTCACTGAAGCTTCGATCTTTGGTCCAATCGCGGCGATCTGTCCCGCAGCGACACCGATATCCAAATGGCTCACGATGTCATGTGTTACCACCGTTCCACCGCGGATGATGAGATCAAGCTGGTTCACTTGGACTCAGACAATTGTTTCAGAAAATCATTCATCACGCCGATAGCTATTCGCACATCGGCCTCGCTCGCGGACTCCGCTGGATTGTGGCTGATGCCGCCCCGGCAACGCACGAACAGCATCGCCACGGGACAAATGGCAGCCAGCGCCGCTGCGTCGTGGCCCGCTCCGCTGGTCAGCAAAGGAGCTTCCTTCTGGTGTTGCCTGACAGCGTTTTCCAGCCGCAGGGTCAGTCGTCGATCACAGACAACCGCTGGGGATTCATGCGCCGTTTCCCACTTCAATGTTACGCCTCGTTCAGCGGCGACTGCCTCCGCCCGTTGCTTCAATTCTTCGGCGGCTTTGACTCGCACCGCATCATCCGGATGCCGCACGTCCAGGCTCAGTCGTGCTTCGCCGGGAATGACATTGCACGCGCCGGGCAACACTGCGATTTCACCGACCGTTGCCACCAGTCCGCCGCGATTCTGCGCGAGCGATTCCGCGGCCAGGATAAATTCCGCCGCTGCGGCGAGCGCATCGCGACGCAAATTCATCGGCACCGTGCCCGCGTGTCCCGCGGCTCCGGTGAAACTCAATCGCGCCCGCGTTTGCCCCGCGATCGCGGACACGACGCCCGTCGCCAGATTCTTTTGCTCCAGCACTGGCCCCTGCTCAATGTGCACTTCCACATAGCCCAACAACCGATTCGGGTCCAGCTTTGCGCTCGCAATCGCGTCGGGATTTCCGCCGAAATCGCGAATCGCGTCCGCCATCCTGATGCCGCGCGCGTCCAGACGCTTCAACTCTTCAGCGTTGAACGTGCCGGCCAGCGCGCGACTGCCCAAATAGGTGCTTTGATAACGCACGCCTTCCTCGTCAGCAAAACCAATCACCTCAATCGCAACCGGCAGGCGCACCTTCGCTTGATTGAGCTGCTGCACGCACGCAAGCGCGACGAGCACACCCAAAGGCCCGTCGAACTTTCCCGCGTCACGCACCGTGTCGAGGTGTGAACCCAGCAGCAGGAGCTTGCCATCCGGTTGCGCCGCCGGGTAGCGGCCGATGAGATTGCCGATCGCGTCGGTCCGCACCGCCATGCCGACGTTGTTCATCCATGAACCCACGAGGTCATGAGCCCGTTTCATGGCGGGTGAGGCGAACGTCCGGGTGAGTTGGCCGGCGGTCTCGCTGATTTGCGCCAGCGCCTCAATGCGCTGCATCGTTAGTCTGGCCAAATCGCTGCTCATTGCTGCGAGACTAACTACACATCGCCCTGCCGGTTGTCAGTATCGCTTTGACTCAAAATAGTTTGGCAATTTCAATTTCCAGACTTGCCTTCACCCGTCTGGAAAAGTTTATTGCCAACCCGGCAACTGGGAAACAATCCATGCATAGCGTTGCATTTCTGCAGGATTTGGCGGTGGTGATGATCGTGGCGGCACTCGTCACGGTCATCTTCCATCGTTTCAAACAACCGGTGGTGCTTGGCTACATTCTGGCCGGAGTCATCATCGGTCCGCACACGCCGCCGTACAAACTCATTCACGACGAAGCCACCATCAACACTCTCTCCGAGTTGGGCGTCATCCTGCTGATGTTTTCACTCGGTTTGGAATTCAGCCTGCGCAAACTCAAATCCGTGGGAGCGCCGGCGCTCATTGCCGCTGTGTTGGAAATTCTGCTCCTGTTCTGGGTCGGTTACGAGGTTGGACGTTTCTTCGACTGGAGCACCATGGACAGCATTTTCCTCGGCGCGATGCTCTCCATGTCTTCCACCACCGTCATCATCAAAGTCCTGGGCGAACTGGGCAAGATGAAGGAACGTTTTTCCCAACTCATCTTCGGCATCCTGATCATCGAGGACATTCTGGGCATCGCCATGATTGCGCTTTTGTCCGGTATCGCGATGACCGGCACGCTGAGCGTCGCCGATGTCGGCGCCACGCTTGGCAAACTCGGGCTCTTCCTGGCGGTGACGCTGGTGGTTGGTTTGATCGCCGTGCCGCGGCTGTTGAGTTACGTGGCGCGGTTCAAGAGCAACGAGATGATGATCGTCACGGTGCTCGGCCTGTGCTTCGGCGTGTCCCTGCTGGCGGTGAAACTGGAATACAGCGTGGCGCTGGGGGCGTTCATCATCGGCGCGGTGATTGCGGAGGCGCGGGAGATTCACCGGATCGAAATGCTCATTGAACCCGTCCGCGACATGTTCAGCGCCATCTTCTTTGTTGCGATTGGTCTGTTGATTGATGCGAAGATGCTCGTCACCTACTGGCAACCCATTCTCGTCATCACGCTCGCGGTCATCATCGGCAAAGTGCTGACCTGTTCCTTCGGCGCCTTCATCGGCGGCAACGACACGCGCACTTCTCTGCGAGTCGGTATGGGTCTCGCGCAGATTGGTGAATTCTCCTTCATCATCGCCTCCCTCGGCGTCAGCTTGAAAGTCACCAGCGGATTTCTTTATCCCATCGCCGTCGCAGTCTCGGCGGTCACAACGTTGTTCACGCCGTTTCTCATCAAGAGCGCCGACAATCTGGTTGGTTGGTTCGATCGCAAAGCGCCAAAATCCCTGGTCAATTCGCTGGAAGTCTATACCCGTTGGGTCGGGCAAATCGGCAGCCGTCAATCCCCCAGCCTGGCAAACCGTTTGATGCGCCGCTGGGCTCTGCAAATGATTCTCAACGCCATGCTGATCGCCGCTTTGTTTATCGCGGCGGCGTTTGTCGGACAACGGCCCCCGTCCTGGATGAAAACTCTCGGACTCACCGAACAATGGCTGCGCGCCGCGCTTTGGCTCACGGCGGTCATCCTGTCCATGCCCATGTTCATCGCCACCGCGCGGAAACTTCAGGCCCTCGGCATGTTGCTGGCGGAAACCAAAGTTACCGAAGCTGCCGCGGGCGAACGCACCGCGGCCATTCGCTCGGTCGTGGCGAACTTCGTGCCGATTGCCGGCACGGTCGCGCTGGGATTGTTTACGCTGGTGTTGAGTTCCACTTTGCTCCCGCCGCTGCCGGTTCTGCTGGTCCTGCTGGTCATCGTGGGTTTGATCGCGTGGCTCTTGTGGCGGTCGTTCATCAAGGTCTATTCCAAGGCCCAGGTGGCATTGCAGGAAACCTTCGCCCAGCCCGCTGACCCGCCGCCCACTGACACCTCGCATATCGCCAAACCTTCTTTGTTGCGCGACGCGGACCTGGAAACCGTGGTCCTCACTCCCAACTCTCCTGCGATCGGGAAGCTCATTCGCGAACTGGAACTGCGCACCCGCACCGGCGCCAGCATCGTCGCCATCGAGCGCGGCGGCACGAATACGGTGAACCCCGGCCCCGACGAAGAACTGCAGGCAAACGATCAGGTGTTGTTGCTGGGAAGCCCGTCGCAATTGGAAAAAGCACGGAAGCACCTCTTGAATGCCGGCGCACAGGATCTCTGACGCCAGACACCAGTTCTTACACGAATTTCGCTGATCGTAGCGAACGACAATGAATTCGGGTCAACTCCCCCGATACGTCGAATAACTCCAGGGCGAGCAGAGCAGCGGAACATGATACGACGCGCCGGCATCAGCGATACCGAATCGCACCGGCACTTTATCGAGGAAATGAAGCTTCGGCATCGGCGTCGCCTTGGAAACGAAGTAGTCGCCCACGAAGAAAAGGATTTCGTATTGCCCGGTCTTCATTTCGTCGGCGGCCAACAACGGCGTGTCTGTGCGGCCATCCGCGTTGGTTCTGGCGCTGGTAACCAGCGTCCGCTCTTCGCCCTCCAGCTCCCACAGTTCGATTTTCATTCCCGCCGCCGGGCAACCGTGGGCGGTGTCCAGAACGTGTGTGCTCAATTTTGCAGCCATGGCTGAAACATTATTTTGTCAAAGACTCGATTTCGGCGCGCCGTTGTGCAAGGTCAAACCTTAGCTCATCGGTAAACGCGGTATCCTTTGCTGACCAGAACCCAGTGCGATACTCCTTGATAGGTTTTTTCAAAGGTGACGATTTTGCTGGTCCCTGGGGACACCAAATCGAAATCGTATGTGTAGCTGTAAGCCACACCATCTCGAATCAACCCCAGGCTGGCGTTGGACAGCATGGCCGGGTTCCGGCAGCGCATCACACCGGATGCTGAACGCGCGACCACCAGCAATTCGGCCTGAGAGTTCGTCGCGCCGACACTGACATCGGTAAAGAGACCCGTTCTCTTGAGATTTGTTGCCAGATTGGAAGCACACTGCATTTCCCAATCGCTTGTGACTGCCCTGGCTTCTGCCGGCAGCACCATTAAGCGACGCAGGATTCTTTGCTGCGCAGCCCAAGCTTGATCTTGAGCACCAAGCGAACGCTGCGACTGCACCTTCGCGGTTGAACAGCCCATCAGGAGGACACCAATTAGAGTTACAACGAAGATAGGGAATAATTTCATTGGCACTCAAGCCTTCCCGGGCAACGCTCACTTCTTCTTGTCCAGTTCCTTCTGAATCACCTCGAGCATCTTCTTGAAATCCGCTTCCTCATAACCAACTGACTGAAACGCGATTCTTCCATCCGCGCCAATCACGTACGTTCGGGGAATGTATTGCGTGGCGTATTTGGCATAAATGACGCGTTTCGGATCGCCCGCCACTGGAAAGGTCAATCCGTGCTTCTTTTGAAACTCCGTCAAATCCTTGTTCTCGTGCTCGCGTCCAACCGCGACCATCGCAAATTTCTCGCCTTTGAACTTCTGCCAGACTTCTTTCTCCAGGTGCGGCATGGCCGCAATGCACGGCCCGCACCACGTCGCAAAGAAATCGACAACCACGACTTTGCCACGAAGTTCCGCGAGATTGACTTTCTTGCCGTCCAGCGTCGTGCACTCGAATGTCGGTGCTTCGTGCCCGACTTTGGTCAAAGTGCTTTCAGCCTCGTCGTCAGCGCGTACGGTGAGCGCAACAGTCAGGAAGAGTGCGAGGGCTGCGGCGTATCGGGAAAGAGTCTTCATAGGTCAGTTCGGACGATGTCCTGTAACCGCAGATACGCGATTTTGCCAATTTCTTCAAGTGCTGTCTTCACCTCCTGCTCGCGCGAGTTTTGAAGGCGCACTTTGAACCCGTTCAGAATCGCTTCCTTCTTATTCAGCCGCGCGCAAATGACGAAAGGGAAGCCAAATTTCGCCTGGTAGGCCGCATTGTTCGATTGAAACAACTCCGCCTCTTCCGGAGAAAGCTTGTCCAATCCCGCGCTCGCCTGTTCGGTCGTGGATTCCTTCGTGAGTTGCCCCGCCAATGCGAGTTTGCCGACCAAGTCCGGATGCGCACGAATCAGCGCGAGTTGCTTCCCTTCATCCGCGTCCTGGACCGTCTTGCACAGCGCCGCGTGCAAGAATTCCAGATTGGCAAACGGACGTTTCGTCCATGTCGCCTCCGCAATCCACGGCGAATGTTCGAACACCGGCCCGACGACGCAGACGAATTCGACGCGGGAAAGGGAGTTGAGGTGGGCGAGAGTCATTGCGGGCAAAGAGAAATTGGTGCACCAGCAACGTGGTCTTTCGTCCGTTCCCACAACACATCATGCAGCCGAGCGCGGAGCGCTGCGTCTGCCGTCTGCTTTGCCAGACTGCGAACCACTTCAATGTCGGCAGCGGTCAAGTCGGACGGGATGGGCGAACGCTTGCCTTCCATCTGCCACATCGGAACGAACGGTTGCGAGGGAGTGTCGAAACTCGGATGGAATCCAACAACGACTTGCAGGAAGCGATATACTGCCGACTTCTGTGTTTCGCCTTTTTCTTCAGCTTCCTTCGCGACTTGGCCGTATGGTTCAAGGTAGTATTCGCAAGTCAGCGCCTTCGCTTTCGAGAGTGGCGAATCAATATCGACATCCGCCAGTTTGGCGGAGTCTCCCTTAAAAATATTCTCCGGCATATTCGTGCTCGCAGCGTTCGACATGATTGGGAGTTTATCCAACAGGCGGGTTGCTGGCGAGAATTCTGCCGCCCTTTCAGGGCTTGGAAATTTGTGGACGGTCGACCCAGGGCGTCGCTCGCAGACTCGCTTTGCTTGCTTTCACTCAGTTCATGTTGCATATGCAACAAAATGTTGCCCGGTGTCACGCACGACCTGCGCCGGTTTTTTCGGGGTTGAACATGCGCAGCTGCCGGCCGGCGTCGCGCAGCACTTCCACCCGCCGCCGCCACGCCTGTTGTCCCAGATAATCCGACGGCAGTATCCGGCCCGGTAGCAGCGGGTCGTTCGTTACCGCGTCCAGCCACGCCTCGCGCTCCGCCGCCGCCCAGCGCAGCAACGCCTTCGCCGCCGCGTCGTTCCTCAGCGCGCCGCCCGGTGGCTCCGCCAGCACCTTCAGATGCCGGGCATAGCGGCGGTTGATGCGCTCAAAGTCCCATGCGCCCACGACGATTTCCGCGTCGGATTCTCCCGCGCACGGCCGCGCCTCCAGGAGGATGAGCGATTCCACATTGATCTTCCCGCCGCCGAGAATCTCGCGTTCCTGCGCCAGCGGATCAGGGCTGATCCACACGCTGTTTTGCAGGTAGCCGAAGCCTTTGTCGCGGAGTTAGCGACGCAGCCGTTCGCGCTGGGCGTTTTGTCCGGTGGGCACATCGAAGAGCACGAGCCGCCATTGTCCGTCCCAAGGGCGCGCCCATTGCGTCTCGGGCTCGCGTCCGCCCAGGACGTGCAATCGTCCCTGAGCGGTGAGCCGGTAGAGGCGGTCGTCGGGCGCGGCGGTGTCGCGCTCCAGATATTGCTTTCGTTCCAAAGTGGCGACTTGCCGCATGAGACCGTTGCGATAGGCCCAGCTTTCGTAGGAATCGGTCAGGTTACGAAAGGTGGGACGCGCCAGCATGTCACCCGCCCAAAGAAGAAGGTTCAGGAATTCCTCGGTCTTGGGTTGCATGGGAGGAGGCTGCCCAACTGGTTGCGGAAAGACAATGCAGTTTTTTGTTGCATATGCAATGAAAGGTTGCGCGGTGGCCTCCTGGGTTCGCCACTCCTTGAAACGAGAGTGCTTCCGCTTTGATAGAACCAATGGCCCAGTGCGTTGGGCAGGCCTTTGCCCCATGCTCGGCAGTCTATGCATCCAATAGCGCGAGCGGGTTTTAAATCTCATTCCCAAAACAGTGCGGCGAGATTTGTGTCCACGACGGCGTTTTTCACTGGACTGTTCATCCTGACCACGACCAGTTCGATAAACGCCACCACCTTCGTCGTTACAAACGCAGCGGATAACGGCGACGGCTCGCTGCGACAAGCGATTCTATCGGCGAACTCCACTGCAGGTGTTGCGGATGTGATCAACTTCAACATTCCCGGCACTGCACCGCACAGCATCAATCCAGTCACGCCCTTGCCGATCATCACATCGCCGGTGGTAATCGATGGTTACTCTCAACCGGGTGCCAGTCCCAACACTCTGGCCAATAGCGATAATGCCGTGCTGAAGATCGTCGTGCTCGAAAGCCTGGTCATTGCCACCACCAACAGCATCGTGCGCGGACTGGTCATTCCCCAGATTCAAATCGGCGACACCCCAAACGCCAAGGGAAGCAACGTTGTCGAAGGCTGCTTCATCGGCCTCGACGCCACCGGCACCAACTCACTGGGTTCGCCGGGATTCGGCGTGTTCGTGCAAACTCCGAACAACCGGATCGGCGGCACGACACCCGCCGCGCGCAACATCATCTCCGGCAAGGGCGGCGTCGGCATTGAAATCTTTGAAGTCTTTGCAACGAACAATGTCATTCAGGGCAACTTCATCGGTACGGATCGCACGGGCACGAAAGCCATCGGCAATGGCGACCGTGCGGTGCAGGTGAACATGAACGCCTCCGCCACAACCATTGGTGGTCCATTCGCTAATGCGCGCAATGTCATCTCCGGAAACCTCGATCGCGGCATTACGCTCGATGGTTCGGACAATAGAGTTTACGGTAATTTTATCGGCACCGACGTCACCGGCCTCCTCCCTCTCGGCAACGCCCGCACCGGGGTCGAGATCGGCGGATCGAACAACCGGATCGGCGATAACTCCGCCAACGGGAATGTCATCGCCTTCAACGGCATCAGCGGCGGCGGAATTTTCACCACCAACGGTGTGGACATAAAGCCGGGAGTGACGGCTTACATCATTCGCGGCAACTCCATCTTCGAGAACAAAGGTCTCGGAATTGATGTGAATGCTGACACCAAGGTTACTCCCGGCTTCCCGGTGCTCACGCTGGTCAGCAACGCTACCACCGCGACGTTGGTCCGAGGCACCTTCACGCCCAACACTACTCTCGGGTTGGAACTGTTCTCGAATTCCACCGTCGATCCCTCGGGCCACGGCGAAGGTAAGAAGCACTTGATCACAACCGCCGTCACCACGGACGCCAGCAGTAACTTCAGCCTGACCTTGCCCAGCCCGGTTACGCCCGGTCTTTTCGTGTCTGCAATCGCCAACGGCAACACAGAATTTTCCCAATCACGCATGGTCGTTGCGGCCGGCAGCATCAACAATTGGACCAACAGCGTCAGTGGCAAATGGGAGAACGGAACAAACTGGTCTTTGAATGTTCCTCCGTACGTCGGGCATTCGCTGGTCGCCATCACCAACGCCGGGAGCAAGACGGTCATCAACGACGCCACTACGGCCAGCGAGTTTCCCAGCACAATGACGATCAGCAATCTCGTCATTGGCGCCCCGAGCGGAGCGACGAATACCTTGCTGTTGGCGCCCGGGACGAACACGCCTTTCCGCCTCTTCAATGCATTGAACGTTAACAGCGGCGGCGCGCTGGTGATCAGCAATGCGGCCCTGAGCCTTGAAGGCAACTTCAATGGCTCCAGCCGGATTGACGGTACAGTGACGCTCCTCGACGGCTCGTTGATTTCCACGAACTCCAACAATCGAACTTACATTGGTCACAGCGGGCGCGGCACGTTGACCATATCGAACGGCACGTTTGAATCGTATTACCCCATCGTCGCGCTTGGCGACAATTCGTTCGGCACCTGGAACATTGCGGGCGGCGTCACCAGGGTGACCGCAACTTTTGACATCGCCGACAGCCTGACGGCCACGGGCCGGGTCGTGATGACGGATGGTGAATTGCACACCCCCAGTTGCTACGTCGGGTTGTTCGGGAATGGAAGCATGGTCGTATCCAACGGTTACCTCGAGTGTGAGGGACAAATCTTGCTCGGATCACAAGCGGGTTCGGTGGGAAATCTGGCTTTGCCCGGCGGTTTCACGTTCGTTGACAGCGTGGTCGTTAGCGAAGGTTTTCAATCCACCGGCAATCTCCTGACGAGCGGCGATGGAGTGTTGTGGACGTCCCTGGTGGAGGCTCGGACCGGTGGCACATTCAGGATGGACGGCGGTTCGGTGCTGGCTCTGTCCGTGATCATGAGCGGGACGAGCCAGTTTGTTTTCAACCAGGGCACGCTGTATGCGCAATCGGTGGTGATGTCCAACAACGCCCCGTTCGTCGTTGGGGACGGGACGAACGCGGCGGAATACATGGTCTATTCGGAAGGGACTAACATATTTCCCAAGGGCGTGCGCGTGGCACCTCACTCCAGCCTGACCGGGGAAGGCATCATCCCCGCCATGGTCACCAACTCCGGCGTGATTGACCCGGGTTACGATTATGGCTCGCTGGGGACACTCGAGATCAGGGGCGGGTTGGTCCTGTCCAACAACGCGGAGTTGCACTTCGAAGTCAGTGGAGACGCCGATGAGCCGTGTGATTTCCTTGCCTCGAGCGGCAACGTCGTATTGGGCGGCAAGCTTTCGGTGAGTTTCCCGGCTGATTATGATGGTCCGGCGTTAAAACGCGCCCGATCCAATCCTGCAGCGTCGAGTTCATTCGGGCAGACAGCCTATTATCTGAGCCGGTTGACCAACGGCGCCAGCTTCACCGTCATGACGAACAACAATAATTTCACGGGCGCGTTCACCAACGTACCCAGCGGCGGTCTTCTGACCACGACGGATGGCTATGGGCGCTTCACGGTGCTTTACGCCGGCTCGAAGACCCTGCGCCTGACGGATCTCGTCATCCTGGATTCCGACAGCGACGGCATGCCAAACTGGTGGGAAGATGAATACGGTCTCGACAAGAACGTTGCTGATGCAGCGATTGACACCGATGGCGACGGCGCATCGAACATCGCCGAATACCACGCCGGAACTCAGCCGAACAACTACGACTCCGCCTTCCGTATCGTCTCGTTCCAACGCGAAACCAACAATACCCGCATCACCTGGACGACCGTCCTTGGCAAGAGTTACCGCGTCCAGACCAACGCCCCCGTCAACGGCGGCCTCTCAACCAACTTCTATGATGTCAGCCCGCTCATCGCCGCTCCCACCGACGGGAACGAGTCCACGACCAACTTTGTTCACGTCGGAGCGTTCACCAATGCGCCCGCCGGTTATTATCGCGTCCGTGTCGGGCCTTAGGTTGAATCAACGCTTTTGAACTAAGAGCCCCATCACATACGACCTGCTTCATGTTGCATATGCAACATGAAGTGGGTCGATGTCTCATCAGCCACGCCGCGCGGCCTCGATTTTGGCGACGTCGATTTTTCCCATTTCCATCATTGCGGTGAAGGCGCGTTTGGCTTCGGCGCCGCCGGCGGCCATCGCGTCCATCAACACGCGCGGTGTGATTTGCCACGAGATGCCCCAGCGATCCTTGCACCAGCCGCACTCGCTGGCCTCGCCGCCATTGCTGACAATCGCATTCCAGTAGCGATCCGTTTCCTCCTGGCTGTACGTCGCAATCTGGAAAGAGAAGGCTTCGCTATGTTTAAACTGCGGCCCGCCATTGAGTCCGATGCAGGGAATGCCAAAGACGGTGAACTCCACCATAATAATTTCGCCCTCCTTGCCACTCGGGTAATCGCCAGCAGCTTTGTAAATCGTTCCCACTTCGCTGTTGGGGAAAGTGGCCGCGTAAAAGCGCGCCGCGTCCTGCGCATCGTTGTTAAACCAAAGACAGATGGTGTTCTTTGCTTTTGTATTGCTCATAAAATCTCCTGTAACGTTTTCATCAGAGAATCACAACCCACCGGGTATGCGAACGATACCTTATACTAAAACGAACCGTGGGTGATGGTGCGTGAAAATCGGCTACGTTCTTTACCCCATTGCAGTGGTTCTACCATCGCGGGGAACCATTCCCATCCAGCCAACCGACGATGTGACGTGAGCGGTTACGCACTTCAGGTAATTGCGGCTAATAACCTGCGGCGAATTGCCTGCTTCCAGCGCCACTGCCGCGACGTTTGCAGTGTGGGCCACACGGTACGAAATGAAACTGTGTCTAAGTCCGTTCCGTTTCCACTTGATATTCGCCTGACCAGCGGCCTTCAGGAATTGGTTGCCGAGATTTACAAAGGGTTGCACTGGGCCACTAGTTTGAATGTAGGGCAGTAGCCACAACCGCAAGTTTGGCTGGACAGGTATCAACCTTCGGACACGTGTCTTGGCGTTGGCAGCCCTAATTTCAATGTGGCCCTCAGCGAGATTCACGTCAGACCAATCCAACCTTCTGATTTCCTCCGGCCTGATTCCAGCGAAAGCGCCAAGCGCCAATGCAGGGACAAGCTCCTGCTTGGCTGAACGCAGCAGAGTGTCGATTTCGCTGGATGTAAACACAATGACTTCAGTTTGGGTGTGCGATGTCTTCTCAACTACGCTAATGCCGGGGTGATCCTTGGCGACGTAGCCGCGAACTTGGCCGAACCGAAGCAGCGTGCCGATCACGAGTCTGAAGTTGGTTTTCGTTCGTGGACCCGCATCCAGTTCGAGCAAGAACTTGTCGAT
>DASUGI010000060.1:0-15812 GCA_036274115.1 Verrucomicrobiia bacterium | reverse complement strand
AAAGTTTTTTAATCAGCTTGTCCACGGCATCGAGCGTGCCGCCGATGATGCCGTAACGACGGACTTCAGTGGAGTGGGCCGGCGCGATGGACACGGCGATGGTTTCCTTGTGGACGTCCAGACCGAGATAATGGATGATTGAGTTCATGGGTGTTTGGTTGCGTTACGGTGTTATTAATCGACCAGCTTCATGCCGGGCATCTAACTCTGTGGATCGGTCCGCTTCGGCGGATAACCCACGTTTCCAACCGCAATCAAACACCCGCTTCGCTTCCAGGCGAAGCCATAAGGTCTAGCCTGCTCGCACACAGTGAAATCATTTCGCCTACTCCGAGACGCCGAAGACACCAGAGCGATACGCATCTGAGTTTCCGGCAGAGGAGTTGTCGCGCTTGCGCGAGGCATTCCGACCGCTGGCAGAACGGTATCGCCGTCACATACGCACCGCATACATTGTGCTCGGCGTTTCGTTTGCCTGCATATTGTCTGGCTTCATTCTACCCAAGACGATGTTTCCGTGGTTTATGGGTGGCTTCTTCATTTGCTGGCTCACACTTCTGTTTGTTGCTTTCCTTTCACCTGTGCCCGATTGCCCAGCTTGCCACAATCGGCTCGACCGAGGATTCGGCGCGTTTTGCCCAGAGTGTGGAGCGCGTGCGCTACAGTCTGGTAGTTGGTTTCGAGTGCCGCAGTGTTCATCGTGTGGTCGAGCGATGCGTCGCGGCAAGAGTCGAGGCTACAGCATACGAGCGTGCACGCACTGTGGAGTGATGCTTGATAAGAGAGGATTGTAGATTGACGCAGGCTAACCATGCGCTCAATCCGGGAACTGATTACATGCAGCTGCCTAGCGTATCAAATTATCAAGCCAAATTTCTCGAATGGAGGCGCATTTGTGAGCAACTTGACACTGCTAAGGCCGATCTTTCGAAGGCAAAAGCCAAAGAACTTTGGGAGACTGCCTGAGCATTCCTCATTAAGCTGCGGAAGTTTTTCCGGCCAATCGGTGTGAGTAGGATCTGCGGTTAAGAACAAATCCTGTCCTTCTTGCTCATCCTGTCCGACCGAAAATGGACTCGCCAGCGCCCGCTGGCTCGGCCTTGCGGCCTTGGCTTCCAGCCCATGGAGTTCCCACGCTTGCCAATGGTTTCCCCATCAAACGAGTTGTAGGAGACGACGTCAGGAGGGGAGCGCGCCCGCCTCGGGCGCTGCGGGTCGCGCCCACGCGACCCGCTCTGGAACACAGGGGTCCGGCACGAGGGCGTGCCGAACAGCAGCCGAGGCGGCTGCGCTCCCAATCATTTCAGCCATGTCGCCACCCTCCGTAGGACGACGTCAGGAGACTCTAACTGATCAAACCCGAAAAAATGAGTCTCGTCACCTCGACTCCTACAATTGTCTGGCGGCGGGACGCCGCCTTCACTCGCAGGCGAGGACGCCCGCGCTACAGTCATTCCGCACTCCGCGTTCCGAATTCCGAGTTAAGATCGCATCCTGTCCATCTTGTTCATCCTGTCCGACCGGGACATCCAACCGAGCCGGAGTTCGACACCTCACCCGACCCAGTGACTCGCTTGCCCCCGCTCGCTCGGCCCTAACCGGGCCTTCGGCTTTGCCGAATTCCTTTTGCGGTTTCCCAAACCGCTCAAGTCCCCGATCGAGGCGGAGAGGGCATGCTGCGCAGGTAGACACAATTACTGTTTCGCCTGCGGCTCCGTTGCCGGGGACTTTTTGTTTGCCCGGATTGTTTCCCGAGCGTTTAATCAACGCACCCATGTCATTCTTTGAATTTGGCCTGTCGCTGATCATCATCGCCGCCGCTGGTGTGTACGTGAAATCCAAACTTTCGGATTGGAGTTAATGGCCAGTGACGAACCAAAGGAATCCAAGCGCGCTGAAGCGGAATCGGAATCTGAGGTGACCGCGAAGGTAGGGCCAGTCCCCTGCCCGCCGCATTGGACGTGACTCTACCCCCGGCGCACGGAGTGACGCGCCCAATCTGCTTCTTTGTAGCGGCGTCTATGAGCGCCGACGAGGTAGGGACGATCGCGCTGCGATGTCCCCGGCGGTAGAGCCGCCGGAATTTGCGCCCGCTGACATAGATGGGAAGTGGCACTGCCACCGCTGACGGCGCAGCGCGCCGTTCCTACCTTGTGCCCGCCGCTCTGCGAGGTCGCACTGCCACTACTTCACCAATTCAATCTCGCTCGGACGCCATGCTTTTGTGAAGAACGGTTCGAGCGGACTGTAGAGGCGCAGGATCGTGAACCACCCTTTGCCGGGCATGGTCTGAATCCAGTTGCCGCGCTTCACGCCATCGGGTTGCTTCGGTCCGAAGTAAATCACCGTCGAGCCGTCAGCGTTTGCCTCTGCGGCTGGAGACGGATAATTCTGGCTGCCGGCGCGCGGATACCGCTGCGGGGTGTCCAGCATGGAGCGGGTTTGGTTGTCGTAGAGCGTGAAGGACCAGAACGCTCGCGCCGGAATGCCTTTGGGCAACGTCACTTTGTAAGTCTTGCCCCCATCGTAGGGATTACCATCGGCGTCGAGAAAACCCATCAGGTATTGAGAACCCACATCGGGAATGCGCATGATCATACCCGGCGAATCCAGCGTGTAGCCGTAATAAAACGCGGTGCGCGAATCGAGCGTGCGCGCGCCAGTTGGCGGCAACGGTTTGAACATGCCTTCCCGCGTGAACTCCGGCGGCGGCGTCTCAAAGAACGCGCCACCTTCCCACAGCATCGAACCCCATTGCGAGCCAGGATAGTAAGCCCAATCCGGGTGCATCACGGCATATCGCCAGTTGAGCACGCGACCAGTCGCGTTGCCCACCGCGGCGGCGTCAGTAAGAATCTTCTTCATGCGTGCATCCGGCTTGAAAGGCTTTCCCTTCACGATACCGATGGCGGCGAGTTGGCCGGCGAGTTCAACGTCATAACTGGTGGCCGGCTCTTGTTGCACATTCTCGTTGATCATTTCGAAGAAGCCAAAATCTCCAGGCGGGATGGTGTTGAATGATTTTCCGCTGGCTTCGAAGAATTCAGTCGGAGGAACGGGCGGATTCTTCCCAAGACGCACTTTACCTTCGAGCGCGGTGGCAATGCTCGTGCCCGCACCGCCGGGGGCGTAAGGATAAATCTTCATGTGCTTCTTGATGTTTTCCACCGCTGGCTTGGGGTCACCATTCACCAGGAACGCGCGAGCCGCGTACAGCACTCGAAACGTTTTGGAGTGCGCGATGAAGAAGCCGCCCTCGGGCAGCGGCCCATTGTAACCCGGCGGGACGATCAGGTACCGGCCGCCCTCACCTCGATCCGGACCAGGAAAACCGATATCAATGATCCACGAGAACCACATGTCATTGATCGTGCCCAGCCCCATCGGCGGTTGCTCGATTACCATCGGCCCTTTTTCCAGATTCAGGCCGGCCAGATAGTACACGGTGTCGGCATTGGCCGTGAGAAACAGCGACTTGGCGTCCATCAGTTCCGGGAAAATTGTGACAATGTTGTATCCCACACCGATGCTCTGGAATCCCTTCAAGATCGCGAGAGCCGATGCGCCGCGAAAACTGTTGTTGTAGGCATCCAGGGCGCGCGTAAAGTCCAGCGTATCGCGCACTTTTTCGGAGGTTGCCACAGTCGGCACACCGTCTTTGAATTCTAATGTGCCGATGCTCGTTTGCACTTTATCCGGAGTGGCAAGGAAAGCGGGAATTGGGGCGGACGATTGAGCAATTACAGGATTGTTTAAACCAGCGGCAACGAGCAACAGCATTGAAACTTTAACGAAGCGGCCTTGAGCGGAACTTTGAGTTTTCATCGTAGGTGTCTTGTGGGCTGAATCTTAGTGGTTGAGCGACGCACGAATCGAGTCTACGGGAAAACCTTAGATCATCACAAATCCTTAAATAACGACGCGAGTCTGGTTGATCTGCGGTCAAGCCCAAATCCTGTCCGCCTTGTTCATCCTGTGCGACCAAAAATGTTGCTGCGCAGGTAGACACAATTACTGTTTAATCAACGCACCATGTCATTCTTTGAATTTGGCCTGTCGCTGATCGTCATTGCCGCCGCTGGGGTGTACGTGAAATCCAAACTTTCGGATTGGAGTTAATGGCCAGACGAGGTTAGGGACATCGCGCTGCGATGTCCCCGCCCGCGCATCCGCGGGCGGAACGTTTCGCCACTGCCACCGCGGCACGCACGAAGTGACGCGCCCTACCTTCCGAGCCTTCGCCCTTCGTCCTCCGACACCAATTCCTTTCCATCTTATTCATCCTGTCCGACCCAAAATTCTCCACAATGGACTTGCCACCGCCCGCTGGCTCGGCCTTGCGGCCTTGGCTTCCAGCCAATGGAGTTGCCGGGAGTTTTTGTTTCACACCGGCAGCCGCGTCACTAAATTGTCGGGGCTTTCATTTATGTTCGCGATGGGAATTCTCGGGCTCGGCGTCCTGCTGATGATGGCAGTTGTGGCTGCAATTGCCATCGTGGTGGTAGGTCTGTTTCTGCTACTGCTCGCCATCCTTCCGGGACTCGCTTTTATTCGGCACCGCGAAAAAAAACCCAAACCATGACCGAGACCAACCAACATCCATTATGAGACCCGGCCTTAACCGAGAGATAGTAAGAGAGCGCACTGCGTATCGCGTCGGCCGCGTGGCAGTGGACGTGTTGGTACTGTTGCAGTGGATCGGCACGACGTTGTTCCTCGTGTTGTACTTCCGCCTAGTTCCCCAAATGGAAGGGCCGCAAGGTTTGGCGTCATTGTCCATGGCAGTTGGCTTTGCTGTCGTCAGCTCAGTGGGGGTTATTGTCTTTCGCGAGCTGGCACACGCGGTGTTTGACATCGCAGATCGGGCACTCGACGGCACGAAGCCAGGGCAAGGCAGCGGGGAAAATCCGTTCCAGTGAGCAAGCGGCAAAGATGAAAGCACTATGGCCGGTAGCGCCCGAGGTCCGCATCGATGTCCTTAATCGGCCCAAACCAGAAATTTCGAAAACTTCCGCCCGTTCCCACATCGCGCACCTCTCGGCGTGCGGAAATCACTCTCGCGTGGCGATATCAAAGAAAACCACATACACCGCTCCGTAGTACGACGTGCGGGCTGGGATAGTTCCTTTGGTATCTACCTTCGCCGGTGTAAACGCGTAAACAAATCGATCAATGATGAACACTGCCCCCAAGCCGTCCTTGTTCCGCATCTTGTATGACCGCACTTGCTTGGCAACCTCTCCCTTCCAGATCCAAACGGAAGCGGAATGTCGTAGCCTCTGGCTCGCGCGTCATCACCCCAAATGGGCAGGCCTGACCAATGAGAATTCGTCACGGTTGCCAACTCGTTAGTTGGACTCGTTTCGTTGGCAAAGGCTGTGAGCCGGACCGAAATAAGGAAGCTGCCCAGCAGTAGTCTTGCGGCTTTAATATTCATTGACGGGCCAAGTGGATACGGCGATTAAAGCGGTGTTGGAAAAGCTTGCCAGCAGCTCCGGAGACAAATCAAGCGATTCTCTTTTTCGCTTGGCTTTTTTCAGGAGCGAATGAAAACTACCTCCTTTCATCTCCACCAATTTGAGCCATGAGCAATGGAGGCTTCGTCCCTGATACTGCGCCTGTGAGCAGAAGGATTGTTCTCGGATTGATTGCGTTTAGCGCCGTATTCGGTGGCGGTTGGGGAATTGCCACGGTTCAGGGCCAGGTCTCAACAAACTTGCCTCCGGTCTTACCACCACCCGAATTCATGGACAACAAGTCACCACTGCCGGATTTGCTGCTGAAGGACAAACGCTCCGGTCGGTATGTCACGGGATTTCCCGCCATCGGCTGGGATCCGGAGACGGGATTCAACTACGGCGCGGCGATCCAGTGGTTCGACAACGGCGCGGCAGACAGCCCCTTCTTTCGATACACGCCTTACCGCGAGCAAATCGCAGTGGGAGCTGCGGGCAGCACGGGCGGTTCATATCGGGCGCTGGTAGGGTACGACCGACCTTACGTCGCCGATTCGCCGTGGCGACTCCGCGCCTTCGGCGGGTACGATCAAAACAACCGCGAAAATTATTTCGGCATTGGAGGATCCACCCTCGGTCCACTGACCTATCCGGGCTCGCCGCAAACCTATCGCAACTTCGACGATTACACGGCGGCGCTGGATAGCGTGGTGAACGGGCAAACCTGGGCGCGTTACAATGAATACAAGAAGACTCAAGTCGGCGGTGTCGTCACGGTGGAGCGAGATTACTGGGGCGGCTGGCTTCGCCCGCAAGCCGGATTGCAATTCAGGTACGTCGACGTAAAGGACTACACGGGCGACACCATCAATGATGCAATTATGCAGCCAACCCGGTTGTTCACTGACAATCAGGCAGGAAACGTGGTCGGCTTCGATGGTGGTTGGGACAACGTCTTGAAGATTGGTCTGACCTTCGACACCCGCGACTTTGAACCTGACCCGAGTGAGGGTGTCATGCTGCAGGCAGTCGCACGATTGTCGAGCGAACTGTTGGGATCAGCGTTCGATTACCAGCAGGTCACACTCAGCGGGCGCGGCTTCCATAATCTATTGAGCGATGAGGGACGGCTGGTGCTGGCCGGCAGGTTTACTTACGTGATGCAGTTTGGCGATGTGCCGTTTTACGCCGCACCCACAATTCCGTTCACGGATGGCGACGCAAACGGTCTCGGTGGACACGCGACACTGCGAGGGTACGTGACCGATCGGTTTGTGGGCGACTTCGCAGCGTACGCAAACGCAGAACTAAGATGGAGCTTTGGCGAGACGATGCTGGGGAAACAACACCTGCGGTTCATGGTGGTGCCGTTCGCGGACACGGGACGCGTGTTTGATTCGATAAGCGATACTACGCTCAATAACTGGAAGTTCTCTGGCGGAGTTGGTTTCCGTCTCGCCTGGAATTTGTCCACCATCGTGAGCTTTGACTACGCGCATTCGAGCGAGGGCAGTTTGTTTTACATGGAGTTGGGCCACCAGTTCTGAGTTTTCAGCGCTGACGCAAACGTCGCTGGCGGAAGTGGAGTGCAGCTACAATCCCGGCGCGCGGGTGTGACCAGGTTTCGGGAGGCGGCGAACTGGGAACGCCGGCGAACAAATAAAATGAATGCTCAGGTGCGTCTCGATCGTTTATCCCTGCCACCCTTACTCACCGGATGCAATGCATGAATCCGACTCGCGGTTTCGTGAAGCTCAGATTCCAGGCCGCGCATATTCTTCTCGATCTGATGCGCCAGGCGTTCATGCTCGATAGCTACTTGCTGCAACTGATCAATCGCTTTCGGTTTCTTTTCAGAGGTCTTGCGCATTCTTCCAATGAACTCAGAACAATTGGTTCAGCAACAGGGTGAATTGCGACCCATCCACCGCGGACGGCGCAGCGCGCCACTCCCACGTAACGCGGCCGTCCCGGCTGCGAGTTCGGGCGGCGTCTCGCCGCTCGAAACAAAACACGAACACCGCCCTGGCTAACGTTGCGTCCTTCGGCTTACTTTTCGGCGTCTTTCGGCCGAGCTAAACGCTTTGGTCCAGCAGCGCAGGTCCAATTTGTCAGACGGCGGAAACGGGCAACGCACGTTCAGGTAATCTTCCCGGTCCTGTTTCTCAATCCGCGCCACACCGCGATCGAGTCGAGCAGCGCTTGCGAGCTCCTCAGGGTGAATTTGGCGGTGGCGATTTGGTCTCGTGTCCGGAGGAGTTCCAGCTTCAGTGCGCGGATCTCTGCGGAATGAAGGGACGGCGAAGGCCGTTTAATCACAAGGAAACCTCTCAGCACGGGGTCCTCATAGCAATCGCCTGACCGACGATTAAACACCCGAGTTCTGGTAGCGGGTTCCGCGAGTGATGATCTGCGCTTTGTTGCTTTCGCTGAACGACAATTAAGGACAAGCTCACTGCGGGATTCACATACCGGTGGAACGTCCACTCGGAAAAGGAGTCGAATGATCATCGTTGATGAATCTTGAAACTTCAGACAATGACAACACAGGAACACGCTGCGGGAATGGTTGCAATGAGGCGCTGACCTGCCGGAAAGTCGCGTGCGAGGCGAAGTGAAATAAAACGGCTTTAAGGGTTGTAGCCGCTCGCAACGGGCGTATACTGGGCGCGATTCTAACCAGCTCGTTTGGACAGCCACGCTGACTGCCCTCTCTTGTCGGCGATTCACTATGACTATTCCGCCCCCGCGAAAACTGACTCCGGTTCAGGAGTTTCAACTCCGCCAGGTCGAACGGATGAAGCAATCCCCCGCCCTGCTGACGAAATTTCCGGACCTGAAATTCCTGAAAGTGAACCTGGTCTACCTCGATCCTTCCGGGTCGGCGCAGCTTGGGGAGATGAAATATTCGGTCAATGTGAAGAATGCCAAGTGCATGTTTGTTTTTCCGTGCCGCCATGTGGCCTGCGCCTGCGGACATTTCGACCTGACCGATGCCTGCGCCAGAGCGCTCCACGCGCGACGCAAGAAAGTCGAAGGCGAAGCGCGTTGTGCCGGCACGCGCACACGGGTCAACGGTGAAGCGCTGCCTTGCGGCAATCTGCTGCGGTACAAGCTGACCCTGGGTTATGTCTGAAGTCATCCTGCGAAAAGGCGAACCGGTGGACCGCGCGCTGCGCCGGCTCAAGAAGAAAATGGTCCGCGAACAAACGTTGATCCAGGTGCGGTTGCATCGGCGGTTCGAGAAACCCAGCGCCAAAAAGCGCCGCAAGCAGAAAGCGGCGCGGTTCGCGGAAATGCTCCGCGCGCGCGCCACCGCCGACTGATCCTTATGAAAACTCAAAACATTGAAAAGGTCATCGTTGACGAAGTTCATCACCGGACCTTTACCGTCATGGCCATCGCGTGCTCACGGACGGAGAACTTTACTGGACCGTCCGCCAGGCGCTTCTCAAACGCGACTCAAAAGTTCCCATCCAGGGCGAACACCTGGTGATCAAATCCGCCATCGACTGAAGGTCATCATGAAACATGCACAGATCGTGGATCGAGGCGGTGACCGCTTTGGTTTGGAGTACGAGGATACGCTGGGACGGAAGAACACCATGCGCCTGGACGCCGTGACGTATGAAGGCGCGCTCCGCGAAGCCAAAAGTTTTCTCGGCATCAATGGGTCGAACCTCGATGAAGACGGGACCGTCTGGGAGCTGGAATGAATTTGACGCCCTGCGAACAGCAGAATGATTGAGGGCAGAACAATCTGAACCATCATTCGGATCCATCCTCTTCGTCCTCGTTCTCCTCCTCGAAATTCCCTTTAAGACCCGGACGAGCACGACGACGAACGGACTTCACCGGCCATGTAGCAGCGCGCACCCGTAGCGCGACCGACCCGCGATAACCGGCGCTACGGTTTCCCCTACCGAAGAAGCAGAACGATTGAGGGCAGGACAATTCAAACCATCATTCTGCCCAGCATCATTTTGCCAAAGTCTGGAATTCGGCGATACAGCAGATTTAAGCGTCGGAGTGCGTCCGTCCTCGGGCGCAGCTATGTGGCCAGACCAGATACCCTCACAAACCTGCGACGCCTCTTTTGGTTGGTGGCTGTTGCTGTGGCCGGGGACGGACCGTCTCCGAATCCGTCAATTCAGATTACGAAAGAACGAACGCGCCGTCTGACACGTAGCAGTGCTCAGTTCTTCAAACGAACAGCCTTTCACCTGAGCGACCGTTTCGGAAATCTCCTTCACGTAAGCCGGCTCGCAACGCTTGCCACGATACGGAACCGGCGCGAGATAGGGGCAGTCCGTTTCCAACATGAACTTTCCCAGCGGCGTGGCCGCAACAGTGTCGCGCACGTTCTGACCATTCTTGAACGTGACGATCCCAGTGAAACTGACGAGGCTGCCGAGCGCGAGGACACGTTGCATCGCTGCGGAATCACTCGCAAAGCAATGAAACACGCCGCGTACACGGTCGGCAAAAGGCTGCATTTGACCCAGCGTGTCCTCGAAACAATCGCCTCGCTGGTGAATGACACAGTTCAGGCCAGTCTCGGCGGCCACTTCCAGGTGCTGCAGGAAGATCGCTTGCTGGCGCTCCTTGTAGCGTTGATCGTCCGCAACCGTTCCCTGCCCTTGCGTGCTCGGCAGGCGATAGTAGTCCAACCCCGTTTCACCCAGCGCCACCACTTTGGGATGTTTCGCAAGTTGACGAAGTGCCGGTCGCAAGTCTTGGGGCGCTTCGTGAGCGTGCGAAGGATGCCAGCCGGCAACGGCGTAAATGCAGGGATGCTGTTCCGCGAGCCTGATCGCGCGGGCGCTGCTTTCCAGGTCCGTGCCGATGGAAATCATTTTGACGATGCCGGCCGACTGCGCGCGCTCGATGAGTTGCGCAAAGTCGGCGGCAAAGTCCGGGTAATCCAGGTGCGCGTGCGTGTCGAAGAAAACAGCCATCGCGCTACCGCCGTTGGTTAGAGGCTGCCGTAATGCTGCTCGACCACGCGGCGGAAGTTATTGTCCGCAGGCTTGATGATGCCCAGTTCGCGCTTCGCACTCTCCGGCGAATCGCTCGCGTGCGCCGCGTTCACCATGATGCTCGAGCCAAATTCACGCCGAATCGATCCGGGTGGCGCCTTGGAAGGATCGGTCGGCCCCAGCACGTCGCGAATCTTGGAAACGGCGCCGACGCCCTCGTAAATGAGCGCAATGCACTTCTCCGAACCCGGCTGATTGATTTCTCCCGGCGGACATTCCGAAGGCGAGCGACCCGCCATGAAACGCACGATGTTGTCGAATTGATTGTCGCCAAAGAGCGGTCCAAGAATGTCTCCGAGTTGCTTGTCGATACCGGTCGGCAAGGTGAAACCAAACTCTTTTTCCAGCGCCGATTTGGATTTGGCCGCCACAACGTCCTTGAGCTTGGTGCGCAGAACTTCGCGAACCGGACCGTAAAATTCCGATGCCTCAGCCACACTCATGCGATGGACTTTGATGGCAATAATGTAAAGGCCCGTCCGGGAGAAGAAGTCGATCACATTGCCGGGCCGGCCGGTGGCGAACCGGAAGTTGTCCGGCTTGATCAACACCAGCGTGCGCTCGGGAGCTTCGCCAGGTTGGTAGGTAATCGTGTCTTCCAGCAAACCGCCGTCGGTATCGGAATAACGAGCCCAGAGCTTAAGCTTCTGATCGGCTTCGTCCGCATTGGGAGCGGCGAGGACGGCCGGTTCGAAATAGCGCACCTGGCCATTCTCATCGAAAACGAGATCGCCGTAAGTATCACGAATGGATTCGCCGACGCGCCGGTCTGGTCCCAGATGTCCGACCACCGAACGCACCTTGCGCACGGCATCTTCGCCCTTGAACAAGAGCATCATCGCCCGGCGTCGCCGGCCTGTCTTGGAATCGGGAGAAAGGTTTTTCAGGATGTAATCCCGAATCAGTTCCTGAATCTGGCGATCCTGGGGATCATTGGTTGATACGATGGCCTCGGAATACTTCTGCACCAGTTCCTGGCCGGGGGCGAACATGCGAGCCGCCGCTAAATCCAGTCCCGTGCGGGAAATCAGGCGACTCAAAATCCCGCCAGTGCGGGATTTGTGCAACGAATAGGGGGTGATGATGACGTAGGCGAGTTGTTGCGACATATAAAGCGACTAGCTGGCAGCGGGCGGCGGTGTGGGAGTGCTGGGGGTGCTTGGAGTACTGGGAGCGGGAGTAGTGGCTTTGCCGCCGAGGATCTTGAACATCACCGTGCCACACGTGGGGCACTTGCCTTTGATGGCTTTGCGACCATTCTTCATGGTTTCCTCGATTCCGTCGGCGATTTCCTTCTTAGCCTTGCACTTGACGCAATAACCTTCTGCCATAAGAGATGTTCCACCTGAACGCACCATGCGCCCCGGCGGTAATGGCCGGGAGTGTGGGGTGCAGTAACGGCTGCGTCAATGCGGAAAGCCCGTAAGCCCGTAATTCCTGCTCATAAGGCACTGGTTTCGAGCCTCCTACAAATGCACCCGAAACTGCCCTTCAACACTCACTCCAGCAGGTGAGCCTCGACCGCCGCCTGCAGTCGCTCAATCAACTCCGGCTGCATGAATTGGTATTCATCCGGGATGTTGAGGCAAATGACCCGTTTGCCCGTCAACTCGGCCTCGTACTTCTCACGCAAACGCCGCAGGTGCTTCTTCTCCATCACAAAGATGAGGTCAGCCCAGCCAAGATGGCCCGCCGTAACCTTGATCCGCGCTCCCGCCTCCGTTCCGGCGGAACGCGCCTGCATCCCGTTCCAGCCGTGGAAAATCTTTTCCGCAGTGGGACTTCGCCAGCGGTTGCGGCTGCAGATGAAGAGCAGTTTTTCGGGAGGCAAGCCGGCTACTTCAGTTTTTTGACCAGCACCTTGGAATTGCGACCGCTCTGATCGTACTTTTCTCGCCGCGACGGCGGCAAATCATCCGGCGTGCCTTCTGAGAACCCACCCTTGGATTGAAAGTAAGTGAAAGCTTGAGTGGACAACGTGATGAGTTCTTCCAGCGCCAACTCGCGTGCCTTGCTCTCCACGAATTGAATCAGTTTGCGGCCAATGCCCTGATTCTCGTGCGCATCGCTTACGTAAAGGCAGGCGAGCTCACCCTTTTTCTGCTCGGGATAAAGGTGCAAGGCCACGCAAGCCACCGGGTTTCGATCAATTTCAAACAAGTAATAATCACCGAGACTCTTTTCGATGATCGTCCGCGTGCGCTTGACCAATTCATCGGTTTGCACCGCCTTGGCCGTGAGCAATTGAATCGCCCGCACGTCCTTCTTCTTGGCCGGACGAATCTGCTGATATTCATTGGCGTAAATGAGCGTGCCGATGCCTTCGTTCGAAAACACCTCCGCCAGCAACCCTTCATCCACCTTCCCATTGATCACATGAACCCTCTGCACCCCCGCGCGACACGCCGCCGCCGCATGCACCGCTTTGGAATGGGTTTGAGGAGTGAATTCGCATTTGTTTTTCTCCAGCAGAGCGTCAAGTTCGCCCACGATCATTTGTCGGATTAATTTTCCCTGGCAATACAGCCCATCGGTGGTCGTAATAAAGATGAGCTTCACCGCCTTGAGTGTGTCCGCCACCGCCACCGCGACGCCGTCCGAATTCACGCGATAAGTCTTCCCGTCGCCGTCGAATCCGAGCGGCGGAATCACCGGCACCACACCCTGGGCCAGTAACGTCTGCAACAGCTCCACATCCACGCGCTCCACCTTGCCAGTAAACTGATGATCGACGCCCTGAATAATTCCCATCGGATGGGCAATGATCGCATTGGTGCAAGCCGCACGAAGGTCGTTCGCCGCCAGGCCTTCAAGAATCTCATGGGTCAGACGATTCGCCGCCGTGAGCGCCAGCTTTAAGGTCGGGGCATCAGTGATGCCGGCCCCGTCGAGATTGGAGGCGGCAATTTTCTGTTCCTCGCTCAGCGCTTTGATTTGCGCCGCGGCGCCATGCACCAGCACGACGCGGATGTTCAGCGAGCGCAACACCGCCACATCCAGCAGGATGTTGGCAAAGTTTTCGTCCGTCACGATCGCGCCATCAAACGCGAGAATAAACGTCTTCTCGCGGAAGCGCGGAATGTATTGCAGGATGCCCCGCAGATCAGTTGGTTTCACTTCGCTCGTTCGTCGTCGTTCTGACGCGGAGATTAGTATTCGGTTTTAGCGGCGATTCAAACCATTTTTGCAACGCCAACGGGGAAACGATGCGGTGCGGTTGCCGCCAAGTGCCAAAAGAAGAAGCGTGAGGCCAGCAAGGCGCTCACGCTTTAGTTCAAGCTGCCGTCGTTGAGCACGTCGATGTTGGTGACGTCCCCCCGAATGGACAAACCCCGCTCAAGCGCCGCTTCGATCTGTGGCCGCCACGGATCACACAAGCTGGCAGGACCGAAAACAGTGGCCGACCCGGTTTGCGGGTTGGTGGCTGGTTTTGACGAGCCGGTTTCCCCTGAGCCGGTTTGCGGGTTGGTGGCCGATTTTGAACTGACCGGCCAGATACTTTCCCACCGTTCCACGGTCCAAACCCAGTTCCCGAGCAATCCGCCGCCCAGACCATCCCTGCTTGTGCAGGGCGATAATGCTTTGTTGTTCGTTCACTTTGAGTTGATTCATCACCCCAAGTGTTCCAAATACCGGAACACTCAGGCCAATGCTTCACCTCAGATGTGGCTGGTTTTGACCCGCAACTCCCTGGCTGGTTTTGCCCGCAAATTGACAAAAGTTTGGGAGGTATTCACCCCAGAGTATTTCGACCCGCCTTTGATGGCCTCGTTCAATCTGTTCGGCCAGGAGACGACGCTTCCTGGCCAACGTGGGATGCTCGCGGAACGCTGGACTGCCGCACTTGTGCAGAATTAGTTTTCAGCCTGTTCCTGGTAGTTTCGGAGGTGGCTTTGTCATCTGCTAGCGTCGCGAGGATTTTGCGAAACTTCGCCGACTTATCCGTTGTGCGGGACCGCCGGCGTTGAGTAGGTGTTCGGCGGGTTCAGGAAAATTTCAGTCCCGGCTCGTGCAGACAATAATGATGTCTGCCGGCTCGATTTTCGTATTCGAAAATTGCTCCCACGCGTCCGCAGTAGCCTGTCGCCAAGACGGGTTTTGCAGGATTGCATTTTGCTTGATGATCCGGATTTGTTTGGTGCCATCACGATTGGTAACGCCAATCGAATGGAGGACCTCGTTGAGGGTACTGTTTGTCGATACCGGCACGTCACGACGAAACTCGACAACCAACTCAGAATCGGTCCTGCAGACGCTTCGCTTCTGCCGATCCGCAATAATGGCCGGATCACTATACAGCCTCCTCAAGTCATCAAGGCCTTGAAGCACAAATCGCATATGATAAGGCGAGTTTTCCTTTGCCAACAAATCTGATGGCGCGTCAAGGTTCCCCATCCCTTTCAAGGCAATAAAACAGATTAAGGTGGCCGCGCTGAGGACCGGAATTCTACAATACAACATTCGATTTTTCATAAACAGTTGGGTTCTGGGGCTACTTTCATAGCTATTGACCACAGCTAAAGAGGTCACCTCTTTCTGCCGCCCGTGCCTTTTCCATCCACGCCTTTTCCTCTGGAGGTAAAAACAGTTTTCTCCGAGGCAGGCCCAGGTCTTTACGGATGTGATTTTCGTAGTCGTAAATGAGCTCAAGGTCATCGACATTATATATCGCATGGCTCAGTTCATGACCTAACACCACAGCAAAGCCCTTTACTGGATCGTCCGTTTCTGGAAGTAGGGAGGGTGTGTAGAAACGAAGGTCGCTAGGGACACCCATCGGGTCACGCACATTAAGGGCAACAACGCCGGTAGGTGCATGTCTTGAGGCAGTACCGCCTTTCGCCTCATGCGCAGGAATGATGAAAATGTCTTTATCAACCATGTCTTTCCCCATTTGCTCGCCCACGCCCGTTTCCATCAATTTGGCCAAGGCTGTTAATACGCAGATGTCCCAGCCCGGCGGCCCATCCGGAAAAACGATGGGCCGCAAGCCCCACTTATCTGAATAGAGTGTCGGAGAGCTTTCAGCGAACTGATACAGGTTAAGACCACCGTGTTCCCCAATCGGATCGCGATTAATCCAGCGTTGCGCGCCGGGGTCATAAAAGGCGGACGCATTGGTCAGAGTCAGTAGCCACGCGATCATCAAGACAGCCGCAATAGGGGTCTTCGTTTTCATGGTTTTCGGTTTAATTGAGCGTTGATGGCTGAGAGTCTGAGCCGTTGATGGCTGAGAGTTGATGGTTGAGAGTTGATGGTTGAGAGTTGATGGTTGAGAGTTGATGGTTGAGAGTTGATGGTTGAGAGTTGATGGTTG